>NZ_JANSHO010000088.1:0-41789 GCF_047502635.1 Synechococcus sp. RC10B2 | reverse complement strand
GGGGGAACCTTAAGGAGGGGGGCAATTGTAAACTCTGCCCTTGCGATTGGTATTATACCGCACGAACGGGCGCACGCCTCACAGCGCCGCGATGAAGTCGGCAATTGCGTTGGGCGCGGCGGTGTCGAACCCGACGACATCGAGCATGCCCGCGTCGTTCGGGTCGGCAATCGAGAAGCCCGTAGACGCCATGCCGACCACCACGAGCTTGGCAGGGATGCCCGTCCGCTCGCGGTACTGCCACAGCGCCTCGACGGGATGCACATCGCCCGCCCAAGTCTCGTTGTCGGTGTAGACGACGAACGCATCCGCCTCAACGCGGTGGCGCATCGCCCATAGCATCGGCTGTGCGCAGTCGGTCGCGCCGAACTGCACCGTGCGGTACAGCTCCAGCGCGCTCTCGAGGTTCCTGAAGTGTCGGCGTGACGCTTCGCGCAGCTTCTCCGTGAACAGCACGATGCGCACATTCTGCTCGACGGCGTTCGTGACGGTCGCCATCGCGGCGGCGGCGAACGCGCAGGTCAAGCCCGCAATGCCCGACACATTCCAGTAGCCCATCGAGCCCGACACATCCAGCGCCAGCACGAGGCGCTTGCCCGTCGTCGGCACATTCCCGAAGGTGATACGGTATGCCTCCTCCAGCGCGTCGACGACGGCTGGGATGGGCGTCCAGGCAGTCTTGGCGCGTGCGCCCGACCCTCTGCGGTAGGTCACCAGCGCTGCCAGCACGCCCAGCGGGTGGATGCGCGCCTTCTGCAGTCGCTCGGCGTCGGTGAGCCGCTTAATTACCACGCGCGCCCACTCATCGGGCTTGTTGCCCCGCGCACCGATGGCTCCAAGGCGCGTCATCGTCGCCAAGTTGCGCAGCATCGCGGTCATCGGCATCTCTTCCAGCAGCGCGCGCCAGACCTCCGCCGAGCGCAGATACTCGGTCGGCACGACCTCGCGCGGGAGCCGATGCTCGCGAATCAGGCGCGCGGCGTCCGCCTCGCTCAGCTGACGGCTGCGCAGATGCCCGATTGCCTCAAGGTACTCGGACACCTCAGCGGGCAGCAGGTCGGCGTCGAGCGTGCGCTGCGTGATGTAGCGGAACAGCGCGCTGCGCTCGGGCGTGCTGGGCTTTGGGTGCGCCACGCGCAGGATGTCGCGATGTGTCCAGCCCCTGCGGTTCTGGTACTTGGTCAGCTGGTACGCCAGCTCGCGCAGGTCGCGCCTGTCGTACCACTGCCCGACCAGTCGGCGCAGCCCGCGTCCCCAGCCGCGCAGCTCCGACGCATAGTCCACGAACGCCAGCAGGTGCGAACCCGTGCGCACGATGCGGTCGAAGTATTCGGGCACGAGTTGGCGCACCTCGCGACCGCCGTAGCTGGCAGCGATTGCCAGCAGGAAAATCGCGGGGTCGTTCTTGTAGGCGCGCCCGCTCCAGCTGATCTCCGCCGCGCGCGCAAGCACATCACGCGGCTCCTGCGTCAGCAGGTCAATCGCGTTCACCGCGTTCTCCAGCGTCAGGCGCGGCTCGCCCACATAGTAGGTTCCCCCCTCCGTGCCGAGTATCAGGAACCGATCCAGCTGCTGCTTCGGATCAATCAGGTAGGCGTAGCCCCCTGCGTTGTTGCGCACCTGTCCGTCCAGCCGTCGTGTCATCTGTCCTGGCAGTGAGACCCTTCGGATTCGCATGACTATCCCCTCACAATTAGGAGGCTGCTGGGAAAGTGTGTGTGGACGCGAGTCGCGGCAGACGATAACCGTCCAACTTCGTCCCAGCAGCCGAGTCGGTCGCCGCCGAACAAAAGTTGGGCACGGACTGCATCGCAACCGAGCGATAACCATACCCTACGGCTCGGCGGCAACCGACGAAATTACGCGATAGCACAGGCGTGGGAATCCCCCAACAAGTAAGCAGAATGTGGATGCGTATTCTCCCCGCTACCGCATCACGCCCACAGTATACCCAACAGGATGTGGGGCATGTCAAGGGGTGGAGTATAATTCCCCTGCTATGCGGCTTGTCGGGATACTGGTTGCCATCGCCATACTGGGCGTGCTGATGGCAGTGTGGCTGTATTACGGTACGGGCGGCGCGTCGTCTGGTGGAGGCGCATCCAACCCTGCTGCGCCGCCGCCCGCCAGTCGCGTCAGCGAGGTGCGCCAAGCCGCCGAAAGCGCCGAGTGCCGCAACAACCTCAGCCAAGTCCGCGCCGCCATCCAAATGCGCACCACCACCGACGAGACCTACCCCGCCAGCCTGAACGAATTGGGGCTGCCCGCCAGCATGCTGGTGTGCCCCGTCTCGCAGCAGCCCTATCAGTACGACCCTGCTACGGGGCAAGTGCGCTGCCCAACGCCTGGGCACATGCGCTACTGAATCACCAGTCGTCGTAATAGAAGCGGCGTCGCCCGTAAAGGATGCGTGTGGGACCCCCTATCAACTTGATGGTGAGAAAGCCTGCCACGAAGCCGCCGATGTGCGCTAAGTATGCCACGCCTGGGTTATACACCAGAAACTGCGACACGAACCAGACAATCAGGAAAAAGACGGCGGGCACTTCCACGAAAGTGATAATCACAAACACCAACACGCAGTCAATCCGCGCGTGCGGAAATAGCAGCATGTACGCGCCCATTACGCCTGCGATTGCGCCACTCGCACCCACCACAGGGATTGGCGACGCCCAGTTGAACACAATATGCGACAACGCCGCCACCACACCCCAAAACAGATACAACAGCAGATACCGAAAGTGCCCCAGTGCGTCCTCCACATTATTGCCGAAAATCCACAGCGACCACATGTTGCCTAATATATGTAGGAAGCCCCCATGCAAAAACATACTGGTCAGAATTGTTAGCCACGGGTTGACGACAGGTTCCGCGCGGATGCCGTGCTGCATCTCCAGTTGCATTCGCAGCAACGGATCCACATACGCCCCCGTAATCTCGGCGGGGATGGCGGCGTACATATAAGTGACGCGCGGGTCTACCACTTGCAGAATGTAGACCAGCACATTCACCACAATCAGCCCCACCGTCACAAACGGGAAGCTGTGCGATGGGTTATGGTCGCGAATCGGCAGTAGCACGGGGATATTATTCCCTACTGGACACGCCTCTCCTGCCAACCTCCCCGCACAATTCAGGTACACTACTGCCATTCTGGGAGGAGACTATGGCTATCCGAATTGGTATTAACGGCTTTGGTCGCATCGGGCGGATGACCCTGCGGGCGATTCGCAAGCACTACCCCAACGACTTCGATGTGGTCGCCATCAACGACCTGACCGACGCGCATAGCAACGCGCACCTGTTCAAGTACGACACCACTTACGGAACCTACCCTGGCGAGGTGACGGCGGAGGAGAACGCTATCGTGATTGACGGCGACCGTATCCGCGTGTTCGCCGAGAAAGACCCTGCGGCAATCCCGTGGGGCGATGTCGGCGCGGATATTGTGATCGAGTCCACGGGCGTGTTCACCGACGGGCAGAAGGCGGCGGCGCACCTGCGCGGCGGCGCGAAAAAGGTCATCATCACCGCCCCCGCCACCAACGAGGACATTACTATCGTCATGGGCGTCAACCACGAGGCGTACAACCCCAGCCAGCACCATGTGATTTCGAATGCTTCCTGCACGACCAACTGCCTCGCGCCCATAAGCAAGGTGCTGCACGAGGCGTTTGGGATTGAACACGGGATTATGACCACCGTCCACGCCTACACCAACGACCAGCGCATCCAAGACCAGGTTCACAAAGACCTGCGTCGCGCGCGCGCGGCGGCGGCGAACATTATCCCGACCTCCACAGGTGCGGCGAAGGCAATCCACCTCGTGCTGCCCGAACTCAAGGGGCGCATGCACGGGATTGCGCTGCGCGTGCCGACGCTGACGGTCTCGATTGTAGACCTCACAGTGACGCTCTCGCGCGAGGCGACCGCCGAAGCCATCAACGAGGCGTTCCGTCAGGCGGCGACGGGCGCGCTGCAGGGCATCCTCGGCGTGACGGACGAGCCGCTGGTGTCGTCGGACTTCCGCGGCGACGAGCGCAGCGCAATCGTTGACCTGCCCTCGACGCTGGTGATGGGCGGGCGACTGGCGAAAGTGCTGGCGTGGTACGACAACGAGTGGGGCTACTCATGCCGCGTCGCCGACCTCGCGAAATACATCGCCAGCAAGGGCTTCTAACCTCGTCGTGGCTGGGCTATGCGCCGTGGGCAGTCCTCACGGCGCACTGCCTGCTGGCGATTGCCTACAACCTCGCGACCCCCTTTGGCAACAACGGCTACCCGAACACCCCCGACGAGGGCGCGCACTTCCAGTATGTGGCGTATGTCGCGCGGGAGTGGCGGCTGCCCAAGTTCGAGGGCTACGCAGGCGTCGGCTACGAGGCACATCAGCCCCCGCTGTATTACTTCCTCGCGGCGGCGGTCTATGCGCTCACGGGGGGCGAGGGCAAGGCGGTGCGGCTGCTCTCGACGCTCTGCAGCGCAGGTGTGGTGTGGCTGGTGTGGCTGACGCTGCGTCGGCTCGCGCCTGAACGCCCGCTGCTCGCGCTGACAGGCATGGGCTTCGCAGCGTTCTTGCCGATGCACATCGCCATCGGCAGCGCGGTCGGCAACGACGCGCTGACCAACCTGCTGTTTGCGGCGGTGTTGTACGCGCTGCTAACCAACCTGCACAACGCAACAGCGTCAACTACCGCGCCAGAAAATTCGAACCCCCTCCTTAAGGTTCCCCCTGCGGGCAGGGGGAACCGCGCCGATTCGGTTCCCCCCGCAAAGCGGGAGGAACCTGAAAAGCGGGACACTCACGCCTTGGTTCCCCTCGCGAAGCGGGGGGAACCCAGCCCCCACTCGGTTCCCCTCGCGAATCGGGGGGAACCTGCAGGAGGGGGGCGTCTATATCAACTATTCCTACTCCCCATCCTCACAGGGCTAACCCTTCTAACCAAAGCGACGGGCATCCTGCTCATCCCGATTATGCTGCTCGGCATTCTTTTGTGGGGATGGCTGCGATACAGGAGTTTGGTTCCAGGATTGAGCATGGGTTTTCTCGCGCTGCTACTCACCTTGAGTATCAGCGGCTGGTGGCTCGTGCGCAACTACATTCTGTACGACGACCCGCTGCTGCAGCGCACCTTCTTGGAAGTGTTCGCGGGCACGGCGAAGGCACAGGATTTTATCAATCAGGGCATGACTTGGGGGCAGTACGCACAGTTAGTGGCGGACTGGACCTTCCGCAGTTTCTGGTTCGCCTACGGCGCGCCCGAAACAGCGCGCACGGGTTTGCCGAACTTCCTGCCAAGCAGTGTGTATCTTGGGCTGGGGGCGTTGACGCTGGGCGCGGCTGTAGGTTTCGCGCTGCGCCTGTGCGAGCCGTCGCCGTTGTGGGCGCGGGTGTGGCTGCTGCTGGCGGGGCTGTGCCTCGTGCTGACGCTGGTCAGTTTCGTGCTGTTTGTGCGCGTGTTTTTCCAGACGCAGGGACGCTACTTCTACCCCGCGCTGCTGACCATCAGCGTCTTCTGGGCGCTCGGCTGGGAGCGACTGGTGCCTGAACGCTATCGACCGATGGCGCTGCTGGGGATCACAGGGGTACTGTTGGCGTTGGCATTGGGATGCCTAAGATACTTAGAATAGCGTACACTATTGACTATCACTAATATTGCGAATATCTTCAAGTGCTTGGAGCGCCGCTTGAACAACCCGATTTGACACCCAGAGCGTCGACTCAAAGGCTAACGCATTAATAGCCTCCCGCGCATGCGTGTAGGATAGGTAGCCATATGCAGCAGACGCTAGAACAACGCCAAGCGACCCGTGCACCTCTACGCCCAGCGACGATGCCAGCACGCGAGCGGCAGCGTCATCTGTGAGAAACCAGTTTGCTTGCACCTGGAGCGCGAGGGCTAATGCCATCGCTTCGCCCAGATCCACATAACTTGCGCTCACCCACTCAAGAGCACGCTGACGCCATTTCGCTTCTACTGCGACAACTCGGAATTCAGGAGGAACGGAGCGAGTAGGCTCAAGACGCTGCCACTCGTGATGCACCTCTGAAGGAATGAATACCTGACCGAGGCGCGTTAGCAAGTCTAAGCGATCAATCTGCATCAGGTGGAGAAGCGGACCTGTATCGCAGACTATGATTCGGGATCTTGGCGCAGCTGACGCGCCCATTCGATGTCCTCCAGTTGAAACTGTTCGGTGAGTTGAAGCGAGTGTCGGCGAAGGAACTCCCAGAGCGCCGCGCGCACGGCTTCCTCTTCGCTTGTAAACCAGCCTTCCTCAACCATCTCACGAAGCAGTTGCGCCAGTCGGTCGGGTAATTGGACTTGAAGCGTCGTCATCGGAATCACCTCGCATATTGTACCCAGAAAGCGCCATGCTGGGGGACGCGCTGAAGTGTAGTTTTCGCTGCCACAGGTTGCCCACAAAGTATGGAATAACCCCTTCGGGGATACCTATGGCTGGCAAGGCGAAGAAATCGGAAGGCGACGGCGGCGGAGGCGGCGGCAAGGGCAAAAGCCCTATGCTGATGATGATTGTCGTGCTGATTGCGGGGCTGGCGGGCGGCGTGTTCGCAGGCAAAAACTTCCTCGCGCCGAAAGCGCCACCCCCACCGAAACCGCCTACCGTCGGCAAAACGCTGGACTTAGGCGAGTTCATCATCAACTTGGGCGACGAGCATTATCTCAAAGCGGGCGTCGCGCTCGGTCTCAAGGAGGGTATCGGCCCCAAGAAACTGGAGGAAGACACTGCGCCGCTGCGCGACGCCGTGCTGATGGCGCTTTCAGGCAAAACACGCTCGCAACTGAACACGCTGGAAGGCAAGCACAAGGTCAAAGAGGAGATCCGCGAGCGCGTGAACGAGGTGCTGGAACACAAAACGCACGAGAAAGAGAGCGTGCTGGAGGTCTACTTCACCTCGTTTACGACGCAGTAGGCGCACGCCCACGCCGCAGGTAGACAATCTCGGCGAGCGCGGCGAGTTGGAACGCGGCGACGCCCACCAGCAGCGACGCTTGCACCGACTGCGCGTCCAACGCCCACGCCAGCGCCACGCCCCCCGCCAGCCCCAGCGCGTTCACCAGCAGGTTCACCGCCATCCCCCAGTAGACGACGGTGGTCTGCTTCGCGGCGATGCGCAGCCCGCGCAGCGTGGAGCCATACGCCGTCAGCGCGGGCAGCAGTAGGCACATCTGCAGCCCGAACACCACAGGCGACGCTAACTCTGCCTTGAGCGCGAGTAGCCGCTCCGTGAACAGCCCCGCCAGCGGGGTGAACACCAGCAATGCGAGCGCGAGCGTCGTGCCCAGCGCAACCTTGCCTGTGAAGGCGTACAACGCCCGCTCCGCGATGCCCTGCTGCCGCGCGGCGACGCTGACCTCCTGGAGCGCGAAGCCCCAACTGCGCACCGCCAACAGCGAGCCGAACACCACCTGCCACGCCGCGATTGCCAACTCGGGCTGCGGCAATCGCGCCAGCGCGGCGGCGGTCAGCGGATGCACCAACAGCGTCAACAGCGTCGTGCCCGCCAACGGCAGGTGGAACCGCCAAATCGCGCGCTGAGTGAGTGGGGGTGTCGCCTCATGATGGGGCAGCACGCGCTTGCGCAACACGGGCAGCGCAAACAGCGTTGCGACCGCCGCCTCCACCAGCACGCCCGCCATCACAATCCACGCGCCCGCAACCGCGCCAGGTAGCCCGTTCCACCACAGGAGCGCGACCGCCACCGCCGTAATCGTCGCCAAGCGGATTGCCGTGCCCCAAGTGACCAATTGCGCCTTGCCGTAGCGCACCAGTACGCCCTGCAGGAACCGCCGCCAGCCAATCGCCGCCGTCCAGAGCAGCATCGCCTGCATCGCGCCGCGCCCCGCCTCCGCCACGCGCACGGGCAGCCCCAGCAGGCGCAGCGCAATCCCGTCATACAACGGCGTGAAGGCAATCAGCGCGGTCAGCAGTGTGAGGCTCACTATCAGCGTCAGCACGAAGCGCAGCACCGCGAAAAACGACTCGCGCCCCTGTACCAGCGCAATCGCCGTCGCCAACAGCATAATCACGGGGCTTTCAATCAGCAACGACAGCCCCAGCGCCACGCCGAAGCCCGCAATCTGCACCGACGGCTCCGCAAAACGCGCCAGCGCCGCGTTCGTCACGGGCGATTCCAACATCATCAGGGTGAAACTCAGCGACAACGGCAGCCAAAGCCAAAACAGAACAGAACCCTGCACGCGCGTTTTCATAGACCGCTATAGGATACTCCAGTTTGCGCCCCAACGCGCGTGGCGCAAGGTATAAGCCAATCGCCGCACTAGACTTTACAAAAGACGGCAGTTGATGACCCCCTCCTTAAGGTTCCCCCTGCCCGCAGGGGGAACCGAACGGGCGCGCGGCTTGGTTCCCCTCGCGAAGCGGGGGGAACCTAAAGGAGGGGGGTGCAAATACAAACTCTGCTCAAGCGATTGGCATAAGGCGAGGCTTACGCGCGAACATCCCAAGAATTCGGCGCAATTCGCCGAGGCGTCGGCAGGAATCCTGGTCAGGCGTCGTATCCTAAGTCAGGGTGAAAGGTATGCTAACGCAACGGTCTGCAGCTTGGTCGCCGCGTGCGTGGATACGAACTGTGTGCGCGGGGGGGGGTGGAGCAGTGAACCGCAAGTCCACCCACTCCCAACGGTTTCGCTGCCTGCCGCGCGATTTGCAGCGGGCTATTCTCGACCTACCCGAACCCCTGCAGCACGCGGTTCACCACGCAGTGGCGCGCTGTCAGCCCCAGTACGCGCCGCGCCCATACGCCGATGACTGGCGGGAAGAGCTGTACCACGAAGCCGTCGTCGCAGCGTGGGAAGCGTACCAGACACACGCCCCCAATCAAGGCGCTTCGCTGTACGGGTGGGGCATGCGGGTGATTGGACAGCGGCTCCAAGTGTTCTGCGACAGTGTGTGGGGCGCAGCGAAACGCGAATGTGAGTATCCGTGCGACGAGGAGACAGGCGAGCCTATGGAGTTTCCCGACCCGAACGCTTTTGAGGCAGTAGCGGGGCGGATTCTCGTTTGCGCGGTGCAGCAGGCGTTGCAGCGTTTCGCGCCGCAGGACGCTCAAGTGGGGGCGTGGTACCTGCTGGAAGGGCTGAACGAGCAAGCGATTGCGGCGCGGTTGGGCGTCTCGCAGCCTGCCGTAAGCAAGCGTCTGAAGCGCATCTTGGCGCAATTGCGACGGGAGCTGGGGGTAGAGAACGCGGAGAGATTGCCATAAGACGGGAGGGTTGGGGTTATAATTTTCGGCGAATCTGGCTACATGAATCTCGCGACGGGCACGATGTATGGTTCGCCTGTCCAGAAAAACAGACGCTGGAGGTCATCATGATTAATCAGCATAAGAACTATCTCTGGAATTTAGCGTTGTGTCTTATTTGCTGTACCACCTGTATTGGCTCCAGTCAGCAAACTCGCCGAGAGGAATACAATACACGACTAATTGTCGCTGAAGTCGAGCCTCAGTCAAATGTTCTTAAGGGAAGAAAGACCATGCAAGAGGTCATCAACGGGCTACGCGACGAAGGCTACCGCCTAATTCGTGAGAAAGACCTCGTATACGCTCTACCCCCCAGATACTTCAACACATACGAGTCTTTGATGACTATTCTTGCCGAAATAAGACCGTTCGAGACCATACCCAAGGAAGAGATTTCGGAAGATGCAAAAGTAGCAATCCGAAGCCTACTTGAGGGGTACGGCAATCGTGAGAGACCCTTCGATAAGGTTTGTATTTCATTTGGCATCTTTGCTGTTGCAGAGACAGGCGATGCTGTCTACCAAACAGAACTGGTACAACCAGAGGGTGGTTTCGAGCAAGTTCACTCCTTTTTCACAAAACCGTTTGAGGAGTGGAAAGCCCAGGCATTGTCTCGGAGGTCACCAGCGGGGAACTGGAACGGTTTGCCCGAAGAGATTCGAGAAAAGGTGCAGGAACTCATTCAACAGTTCCCAGTACTGGCGCAAGGCTCCCCCACTAAAAGCAGCAACGTAAGCAAGGTACCCCGACGAACAAATAACAATACCAAACTTTACGAGACTAAAATTTTACATATAATCTTATCTCCAAGCATCCTACTATCTAATGAACAGAAAGTACGATACAACGCACGCTACTATCAGATTCTGGAGCGCGAACTGAAAAATCAGCAGGTGCAATGGACGGCAGCTTTGGAGAAACTAAACCTGCTTCAGCGAAGAGATTGGCGGAATTGGAAAGGTCTCTCGTGGCAGGGACGCTTTGGGGAACTTCCTCCAGACATTCGACAGAAGATAAACTTCCTGTTAGAGAACGAGAATCTTACGCTCAGCCCAGACACGACCCTAAAAATAATCATCGTACCGTATGTCGGGCTATTGACCAACCATGGGGAGGGCAGCACTTACACAGAGTGGTTCCCCTTGTTAGCCGAATAATCTGGAGGATGAATAACGACGCCCTCGGCTCCCATACAAAGTTGACATCCCAGAGGGCGCGCCTGTCCACGATTGGCGTCTGTTGGGCTGCGCGGTGTGGCGCGGCGTGCTGGACGAAAGCCGCAAGATCGAAACGCAGTGGAGCGCGGAGCTGCTGCGCGACATTTGGCGTCAAATCCAGCGCGAGTCGGGCAGCGCAAGCCAACGCGAGGAACAGAAGTAGGTCACCAGTGCGAAGGGAATTCCGCCCGTCATGTGCCATAATAACACGCCAGCGACCATTCGCTGAGACTGCCCCAATCGCACGGGACTAAGCTGGCGTAAAGTATGCGACTGCGAAAACGAATGCCGTGGGTGCTTGTAATGGCAGTGCTCGTACTGCTCTCAGTACAAGCACTATACCTTCTTCTTCACAGAGGGGGTCGTTCTCAAAGACAATCGGTAGCGTACATTGTGGACAAGCCTCCCCCCGCGCTGCTTGTGATTTCCAACAGTCATCCCCGCCCCGTGAAAGCGATCAAAGTCACCCCAGCAGTGGAGGTAGGCATCTTACAGGATCGCGTTTCTGATAAACGGGTAAGTTTGTTGGTAATGCTCGATGAAGCGAGCATTACAAGGATGACTGCCCCGATCTGTCAACTTTTCGCCTGTGGCTGTTTAGCAAGGAATGGCGCCTTTTGAATAAACAACTTATTCCGATAGCAGGGGCTTTTGATGCAAGGGGGAGATTCCAACCCAGGCGCGCCTTAGTCTCGCGACAGGGCAGACAGTTATATGCAGCTTTTGAGTTCAGCCCTGCAGATTGGCAAGCTGCGCACAACTAATTGATTACGGGCGGATTCCTGCGCGGCTCAGAACATAGCGTGGACTTCGAGGTTGTTGTGAACAAATCCCAAGTGAAACCGCTGAAATCTCCACCCGCGCTTGGGCAGACTCGTCTTCCTGACCCCCCCAACCACTGGCGCAAGTCGTGTCGCTGGCGCTGGTGGGTACTCCACAGTCCTCCGCAGCGCTCATGGGACTCCGGATGGCAGATGGGCGTGTGGAGCTATGACCAACTGGTTGGCTCTGGCAGGGTCGCGTCAGCGTGTACTGCTCCGATCCCCTCACTTCCTTGTACGCCTAGACATATCATGATTCCAGACACTGTCGTATAGCTCTCGATTTTTAGCAACGAGACCTGCAGGACACGAGTGCGGCGAGTGCGGCGTAGCTGCGCGATATCAGGCTACACATTCAGCATGGGACAGGCGCTACGGTAACGAATGGACAGCAGAAAGTCTATTGGGTTGAGTGCCGATACCCACAGAAACGGTTGGCGTTGGCATGCGATGCGAAAGCGGGTATCCTATCGGCGGAGGTTGGCGCATATGCAAATGCAGATTCAGTGGCTGGGACACTCGACCTTTCTGATCACTTCGCCGAACGGCAAGCGGATTCTGATTGACCCGTGGGTGCAGGGCAACCCTGCCTGCCCAGAAGACGCCAAGCAACTGCCTGGCGTGGACATTATGCTGATTACGCATGGGCACGCCGACCACTGCGCAGACGCCGTGCCGATTGCGAAGACTCATCAGCCGACAGTGGCGTGCATCTACGAGATGTACCTCTACCTCACGCGGCACGGGGTGCAAAACGTGCAGCCGATGAACAAGGGCGGCAGCGTGGCGATAGACGGTATCACCGTCACGATGGTGAACGCCTTCCACAGCAGCGGTCTGGAGGAGGGCGGGCAGGTGGTCTACGCGGGCGAGCCTGCGGGCTATGTGGTGCGCTTGGAGAACGGGCTGACGCTCTATCACGCGGGCGACACCTGCGTGTTTGGGGATATGCGCATCATCGGCGAGTTGTATCAGCCCGATGTGGCGATGCTGCCGATAGGCGATGTGTTCACGATGGGACCGCGCGAGGCAGCGTATGCGATTCGGCTGTTGGGCGTCAAGCGCGTGATCCCGATGCACTGGGGCACTTTCCCGCTGCTGACGGGCACGCCTGAGCAGTTGCGCGAGGCGACGCGCGACATTGAAGGGCTGGAAATCCTCGCGCTGCGTCCAGGAGAGAGCGTGAGCCTGTAGGCGACAACCCGTCGCCCAGCCAAAGTTCACAAAAACACGAATGGATGATACCAATCGCGATAGAGCAACGCGGTATAATATGCATTAGCGAAATGGTTTCACCCCATGAGCGGTATTGCTACAGGAGGTGATGATCGATGCGATGCAAGAAACAGGTGCTTGCCACTGTGTGGCTGATGATAGCGATAGGGGCGTTGATAACGACAGGACACTCTCAATCCGAGAAGGTTCCCTCGTTGCAACAGTCGTTCACGGGTGAATTCACTGATCGTCTGCACGGCTTTTCCGTCCGTGTCCCTCAAGGTTGGGAGGTCAAGGTGTACAACAATTTCATTCGGATTAGTGATCAGGATGCCCTCTGTTTTGTCGTTTTGCGCGTGGCTCGTTATGATGGCAACCTACATCGTGTGGCTCAAGCCTGGTTATCGGAACATGAGGCGATGATGAGCAGACAGCCGCGCTTCGTCTTCAAAAAGTTCTCACAAGGCATTCTGATTGTGGGGGAGGGCTTGAGCTATCCCTTCGCCTTGTACCCGATGATGGCAGTCAATTTCGGACTGCTCGGTCAAGCACCACCGCGCGACTATCGCGAGGTCACCGCTATCTTGCCAGGCAAAAAGACGGCGCTAGTGGTGAGTTTCCTGTTCCCAGCGGATACTGAGAAGGCGAAGTGGGATACGATGGTGAATATCGTTCGCAGCTTCCGATTCCTTCCACCGTCCCAGATGATTCGCTGGCGACGCGAGCCCATCCGAGACCCCGAAATCGGGAAGGAGGCGGGCTGGATTCATGTGCCCGAAGGGTTTGAGTATCAGGGCGCCATCATCCAACAAGGTACGAAGCGCATGCCACGGCTCTCCCTTCGAAAAGGCGATTTCATGTTCCGCCAAGATCTGATTGACATCAACAGTATGATTCTTCAAACGGCATTTGGCGGCAACGCCACCACAGTGATAACCATCAACGGTCAAAGCGCTACGCTCTCTGAGGCAACCTTCATCCAATCAGCCGAAGAGGTGGTTCAGCTCATCCTGGGTCTCTGGCGGGAGGAAACGGGCAAGGAGTGGGAACTCAAGGAGCGCACCCATCTGCCCAAAACAGAGATGGAAAAGCGGATGGAGCAACAGGATCTGCAGCAGGGAGCTCAAGCAGCGCAAGTCTTTCAGCGTGCTATCAAAAGCGAGGGGCTGAAGCTAGCGATTAGCGCACAAAGCGGACAGTTGGTACGCAACGCCCTCGTTAGCGGCACCCTGCTCATTAGCCAACGACCAGACCCTATCGCCGCCTCCCAAGATTGTACCCTTAACATCATAGTGAGTGTCTATCAGTTTCCTAAAGAGCGTGCCGAGGAAGCGAATGGCATCTTTGCAGGCATTATGAACAGCCTCCATCTCTCTCCAGAAGCCGCTCTTTCCGCTTTAGAGCGTTTCACTCGAGATAACCAGGAACTCAACCGCCTGGTGCGGCAGATTCTAAATGAGCAGCGAGAGTTCAACACCCGAATGGTAAAAGCGTGGACGAACGCCCTCAGCGACCAGACCTATGTCAAAGACCCAGAGACGAGCGAAATCTTCCGTGTGCATAAGCGGGTCTGGGAGACGGGTGAATTCTGGCGCGACCCCTTGTGGGGCGACATCCTTGGCGGCGTGGAACGAGGAAGCAAGCTGGAAGAGCTTCTGAAGGAGAAAGGCTGGCGACAGTTGAAACAGTCGCTGGAGGGCTTCCCAGAACAGTGGTGATTCGGTCTCTCACCCTGACGGCAAGCGCGTCCTCGTGAATAGGTCAAAGCTGGAAGTTGACCTCTCTGGGTGTACCTATGCTGCCCCCTCCTAACCTTCCCCGCACTTGGGGAAGGTTGGGGTGGGGGTAATGTTTGAATCTCACTGCAAAGACCCTTACCAACTGCGCTGCCAAAGTTCGTGAATGCGCAAGACCCGAATCCCCCCTCACCCCGACCCTCTCTCCCCTTGACAAGGGGGGAGAGGGCAGGGAGTGGGGGGATTCTGCACGAGCAGGAATTTGTGAACTCTGGCTCGGCGATTGGTATAATATGGGGTGTCCAACTGGGACGCGCTGAACGCGCAGATTGTTGCCTGCACGCGGTGTCCCCGCCTGGTCGCCTACCGCGAGCGGGTCGCCCAGCAGAAACGGGCACAGTACCGCGACTGGGCGTATTGGGGCAAGCCTGTGCCGAACTTTGGCGAGCCGACCGCGCGGCTGCTGATTGTCGGGCTGGCACCTGCGGCGCACGGGGGCAATCGTACAGGGCGCATCTTCACAGGCGATGCTTCAGGCGATTTCCTATTCGCGGCGTTGCACCAGACGGGCTTCTGCAACCAGCCGACCTCAATACATCGCGACGACGGGTTACAGTTGTACGATGTCACCATCACCGCCGCCGTCCACTGCGCCCCGCCCGACAACACGCCGACGCCCGACGAGCAGCGGGCGTGCTTCCCGTACCTGCAGGCAACCTATCGGCTGATGCCCAACCTGCGCGGGCTGCTTGCGCTGGGGCAGATAGCGTTCGACGCCTGCGTGCGCTTGGCGCGTGCGGAGAATCTGCTGCTCGAGGGCGTGCGCCCCCACTTTCGGCACGGCGCAATCTACCCTCTTGCAGGCGGGCGGTTCCTCGCAGCAAGCTACCACCCCAGCGCACGCAACACCTACACGAAACTGCTGACCCCCGCGATGATGACCGACCTACTGCTGCAGGTACGCGCATGGCTGCAAGCGGACGCTACCGCGACGCCAGCCGATTCTGGGGCTTGAGCCGCGCGAGGCGGTGGTCGTACACAGTGTAGTCTTCGTAGACCACCAGCAG
This sequence comes from Synechococcus sp. RC10B2, assembly GCF_047502635.1. Lineage (NCBI taxonomy): Bacteria > Bacillati > Cyanobacteriota > Cyanophyceae > Synechococcales > Synechococcaceae > Synechococcus > Synechococcus sp. RC10B2. The sequence continues at coordinate 26,444 of NZ_JANSHO010000088.1, read as the reverse complement.
GTTCGTGAGTTTACGCTTGGGCAGCACCTTCACCTCACGGCGGTAGTACAAGCAAGTCGAGCCGCCGCCGTCGAGAGCGATAGCGTCCGTTGCGCCCAGCGCGCGCAGCACCCACGCCAGCTGACGCAGCGTAATCGGCTGTTCCACCACGACCAGCAGCAGTTTGTTGTGCTTGGTGACGCCGACCGCCACGCGCTTGCCCCGCGCGTAGACACGCTTGTCGCGGAAGCCCTCCCCAGGCGGATACAGCGCGACCTTGCCCCCCTGCAGCAGGCGCGGTCCCGCGCCCAGCACCAGCCGATAGTTGCTCCAGTCGCGCTGGCGGTGCAGTTTCTGGCGGATGAAGCGCACCTGATTGTCGTAGGTGATGCACAGCGCGGTGCCGACCCCGCCGAAATGCACCCGCTCGCCCTCAATCACGATGTCGCCCACGGGCAGCTTGCTGGTCGTGCTGAAGTAAGTGCCCGTGACGGCGGCGGTCGGCTGCGAACGCGCCAGCAAGTCCCAGATCGATTCGTCCAGACCGAGCCGCCGCGCCGTCACGACCCCCACCCGCACATACGGGTTGTTCAAATCGGCGACCACATAGCGCACGGGGATACCGTTCACCTTGCGGTACAGTAGCTGCACCGAGTCGCCCGAAACCCGCTTCGGCGGCGCAGAGGCATGCGCCAACAACAGCGTCGGCTCACGCCAATATCCCTGATACACAAGCGATCCGAGAAGACCAATCAGCAGCAGCGTTAGTCGCACCAGATGTCACCTACCCAAACGCTTTGGAGTGCTGAAGCGTCAGCTTCAGCAAAAGGCGGAAGCTGCGCTTCCGCACTCCGTACAAACGCTTTGGAGTGCTGAAGCGTCAGCTTCAGCAAAAGGCGGAAGCTCCGCTTTCATACCCCTCGCCCGCTTGCAGGAGAAGGACTGAAGGCGAGGGCAAACCCATCGTTAAATACGCTTCCTTCGCCCGATTCCTGCCTGCCAATTCCACCAGTTTTGCGCAGGCGGGTATACTTTCACCGTATCTTAACGCAGGTTTCACCGAACTATGGAGGCGACGCTATGGCATACCGTGACTTTCAGGAGTTTTTGCTGCGCCTGGAGCAAGAGGGCGAGCTGAAGCGTATCCGCTACCCGTTAGACCCCTACCTGGAGATTACCGAAGTCGCCGACCGCGTGATGAAGTCGGGGGGACCAGGGCTGCTGATTGAGCGTCCCAAAGGCTACGACATCGCCGTCGCCATCAACACGATGGGTTCCAAGCGGCGGATGAGCCTCGCGCTGGGGGTGGAGGACTACGAGACGATTGCCCAGGAGATCGACGCGCTGCTCAAGCCCGAACTGCCGCTGTTGGAGGGCGGGCTGCTGGGCAAGCTGCGCGCCCTGCCTGAACTGATGCCCCAACTCGGCAGGCTGCTGCAGGTTGCCCGAAGCGTGCCCCCCGTCACTGTCAAGGAGGGCATCTCGCAAGAGGTGGTCAAGACAGGCGACAAGGTTGACCTGTTCGAGTTCCCGATTTTGCACTGCTGGCCGCAAGACGGCGGGCGGTACATCACCCTGCCGCTGGTGTTCACACACGACCCCAACACGGGCAAGCGCAATGTCGGCATGTACCGCATTCAGGTGCTGGACAAGTGCACAACGGCAATGCACTGGCAGATCCACAAAGTGGGCGCGGAGCATTACCAGCACGCGGAGAAGCAGGGCGAGCCGATACAGGTCGCCGTCGTGCTGGGCGACGACCCCGCGCTGACCTTCAGTGCGATTGCCCCCCTGCCGCCCGCCATCGACGAGCTGATGTTCGCAGGCTTCCTGCGCAAAAAGCCCGTCGAACTCGTGCCCGCCAAAACGGTAGACATCAAAGTGCCCGCCAACGCCGAAATCGTGATTGAGGGCTACATCAACCCTGGCGAGCGGTGCTTGGAGGGACCCTTCGGCGACCACACGGGCTACTACAGCCTCGCCGACTACTACCCCGTGTTCCATGTGACGGCAATCACGCACCGCGCTAAGCCTGTCTACCCCGCTACGATTGTAGGCGTCCCGCCGATGGAAGACGGCTGGATGGGCAAGGCGGTGGAGCGCATCTTCCTGCCCCTGGTGCGCCTGACCGTGCCCGAAATCGTGGACATGAACCTGCCCGTCGAGGGCGTGTTCCACAACTTTTGCTTCGTGAGCATCCGCAAACGCTACCCTGGGCACGCCTTCAAGGTGATGAACGCCATCTGGGGGCTGGGGCAACTGATGTTCAGCAAGTTCATCGTGGTCTTCGACGAAGATGTGAATGTGCATGACTTGGGCGAGGTGCTATGGCGCTGGGGCGCGAATGTTGACCCCGAACGCGACACGCTGATCGTCAAGGGTCCCGTCGATGTGTTGGATCACGCCAGCCCGTATGTCGGCTACGGCAGCAAAATCGGCTTCGACGCCACCACCAAGTGGAAGGAAGAGGGCTTCACGCGTGAATGGCCCGATGTGATTCGGATGTCGCCCGAAGTGAAAGCGAAAATCGACGCGATTTGGGACGAGCTGGGGCTGTAGCAGGACGGGCAACTTGGGACACGGGCGGCTGGCTTGCCGTGCGCCCTGTCTGCCGAGTTGTTCGCTGGCTTCGTCGGCGGCTGCCTGCGCCGCCTTGCGCGCCCCGCCTGTCGGCACAAGCGTCGCATAGCCCGCCCACTCGCTGCCGACCGCCAGCAAGCGACCCAGCGCGTTCAAGCCTGCAAGGAAACGCTCGCCCTCGCCAGCAGCAGGGTCGCCTATAGTATGCCCTATTTAGCGCAACTACCAAAGGTCGCCGACAGCTCTTTGATGGCTGCCTAAACTACCTCTCGGCAGGGCGCTTCTGATAGACGCTGCAAGGTCTTTTCTACACTTTCAAGCCAGACTCGCGGGAGATGGATCTGCCCTGCTTGAGCGCGTTTCACGAGCTGCTGTATCTGGGGTACAAGCTCTTCCGCATTTAGTAACTCAATCAGAGATAACGCCGCGTAGAACTTGTATTCGTCCCCGCTTTCCAGCCATTTGACCAGAGCTTGCAGGGCAGCAGTTCTGAGATGGGGCGCAAGTAGCCTTATCTCCGCCGCCACGCGCATCAAAACCTCTTCGCCACTTTTAGCATAGTAGGGGTGGGCGCTGAGTTCGTCTACCAGATTCTCTAACCACTTCAGAGCCTCTTCAGTCATGGCACTGTTCATCGTATCCTCCGCAGAAAACGAGGTTCCACACGCGTGGCGTGAATCAGAACCTCGATTCCGCCTCCAGGCATATTATACCACCGTCCTACGAGCCGAGGTCCTGTCACTTGGACGCCCTCCGCGACCAATCCTGCAAGGTCAATCTCGAACAGGGCGTCTGGCAAGCCTCTGTTGGGCGGCAGTGCAAGATCGATTTGCGCTTGAAGGGGTGACAGATTTGGGTCAGGCGTTGTGTAAATCGTGCCTGTTCTGGATAGCAGCCCGTATCGTTCAATTAGTGGTGCTACACTTGAGCGCGTGTAATGGTAAACCTTCGCAGGAAGTTTCACCGCTTGCCTTGATCTCCTTGCAACCGCCGCCCCGCCGCCTGCGAGAGCGTCGGCACCATTCAGTATACCCACGCCCAGACCGCCCAGCGCACGCGGCAGCGAGGCAAAGCCCTCTACCTCCAGCGCAATCTAGGCAACGCCTGCGCTGGCTTCAAGGGCTTTGAGGAACGCTAAGCCCTCGGGCGCAGAAGAGGGTTATCGCAAAGCAACACGCCCGTTAGCAACTACCGACACGGTATACCGCAAGCTCAAGACCTTCAAAGCCCCCAGTAGTTTCGGGCGTACTGAATAATCTCCTTCCCGTACTGACACAAGAAGTGAGCAACCCACTGGGCATCTGTGCGAAACAGCTCACGCACCGCTTTGGTATCAGGCATCTTGAGAGCTCTCAGGGAACGGTCTATCCTTTTGGAATGTTTTCCAGTATCAGCTTTCCACTGCTTTAGCTCTTCTTGCACGCTTGGAATTTGAGTGCCCAGCTGCTTCAGAATTTCTCCGAGAAATAGGCGTATAACCCTGCCCTGACTGACATAGAAGACGCCCGGTCTTTTTGCTTCGGTGAACAGAGTAATATATGTAGAAACTATAAAGTCTCTGGCGTCCAGGCTTATCTCAAAAGCGACGTCCAAGTCTGCAACTTTGTATGTTATTGAACTCCAAGTAGATTGACCATCAACTAATGGTGACTCACAAAAGCCCTCAGTCACAAGACAATTCATCTGTGCCGTGTATTCTTCAAGAAAAATCTCGATGGTGCCCTCGTCTTCCATATGCTCCCTCCTAGAGTTTTAGCAGGGTAGGGAGCGGCGCTCCCTACCTACACGGCATCTAAAATTCGTCAAGGATGTAGTACCAGGCTTCGTGAATGTCTACATCGGGATTACCGCCCCGAAGTTTCCGCCAACGGAGGAACTGGCGTTCATAGTATGGATAACCCTTCAGAAGACGGCGTTCCAAGCCGTAGACTTGAGAAACCTTCCCTGTATCAGCTCGACGCGCGAAATCAGGACCGATGTCAATCACTCGTCGCCCTTCTCGCATCATCTGACGAATCCACGCCTCGTTGAGTTCCAGTGTCCACTTACGCCCTGCCAACCAGTCATCTATCGTTTCCGCGCCAATTCTTCGCGCATATGCCCTCACGCGTTCCATATTCTCCCCAATCACCACAGGTTTCAGCTCGCGGCTGGCTTGCCGTGCGCCCTGTCTGCCAAGTTGCTCGCTCGCTTCGTCGGCAGGTGCCCGCGCCGCCTTGCGCGCCCCGCCTGTCGGCACAAGCGTTGCGTAGCCGCCCCACTCGCTGCCGACCGCCAGCAAGCGACCCAGCGCGTTCAAACCCGCAAGGAAACGCTCGCCCTCGCCAGCAGCAGGGTCGCCTACAGTATACCCTCAAGCAGGGTACGACGACAACCTATCCTGCCTACATCAAAACACTATCCGTGCCAACGCTACCTGGCTCGTACAGCTATCACATAATCACTCAACACAAGGTCGGCTACATAAACCGAGATATTCACAGAGCGGATACTCACAGTATACGATAAGAGCGAAACCAACCGAACATTTCTTCCCACTGGCTTATTGTACACGTCTCCTCTTGCTGAATGTAAACTTCTGTGTCGAATGATACGCCTTTCACAGTCATCCCGACACCAACCGAAGGCAACTGTGGCAAGGAGAGGTACCACAACCATCCCTCAACCGCGTCCCGCGAAGCAGAAGCTGCCTCAACATAAAAGCGTGGATATACAGTCTCTAAAGGATTTCTTCTCCAAAAGAGGTGTAACCACCAGCGCGTTTGAAGCGCAGCTGAGTTACCAAGCAGGTAGTCTCTTATCACTGGATGGTGCGTACGAAGCGTAGCACGCCAGATAGTGAGCGTCGGCGGAGCTAAATCTATCTCCCCGATACACTCCCGCCCAGAAGGGCTTCGCCGTGAGGTCAAACGCTGCCAGAGCTTCCCAGTGAACGGGCACAGTACTATTGTTCTGTCATCAGATCCAAAGAGCCATTCAAAATGGTAGCCCCCTCCGTCGACAGGTTCGGTACCATACTCACATCGGCACGCTAATGCGGGAAGCGATACACAACCGATGCCTATATTCGTATTAACACTAACGGATAATCCATCTTTTAGCGGCTCCCAGTCCTCCCCCCTGTGGCGTAGAGACAGTTCTAACTGCTCACCCGAGTCGTCTACGAATATAGCCGACTGCGAGTGCGATTGAGGAATCTGCAACAGGTTCCCAAACCGCACTTGCGACTCTTCGTACGGGTCGCTGATAATCAGTTGGGCAATCTCAAGATCTCTTGCTGGGCTATTCACGGCTCCAACTCCACGATGCGTATTATTCTCACCAGAACTGCTTCGTCGGAATCTTTCACATCAACCCACAGTTCTGTTCCGCCTCCTGGCTGTCCGTATTTAGGTTTAGCAACACGAGGTCCGTAGATGCGCGGCTGATTGAGTATCTTGAAGTCCAGTCGCACCTCAGGCGGGTTTGGAAGCGATAGGTATCTCATCGCACTTCTAACCGTTCGATACCTATTCACGGTGAAGTAAGTTTCTCCTAAACGCCCGCCGCGTAGTTTTCCAGTCTCTTGTACGGCTTGAAGCTCGGCTTTGGACATAAATCTACTGAAAGTTTGATCTGCAGCCCCTCGCGCCGCTTGCCGTGCGCCCTGTCTGCCGAGTTGCTCGCTTGCTTCGTCGGCAGCTGCCCGCGCCGCCTTGCGCGCCCCGCCTGCCGGCACAAGCGTCGCATAGCCCGCCCACTCGCTGCCGACCGACAGCAAGCGACCCAGCGCGTTCAAACCCGCAAGGAAACGCTCGCCCTCGCCGGCAGCAGGGTCGCCTACAGTATACCTATTCGGCTGGTCTGAAATCTGCTCCAGCCTTAGCCAGCAAACCTCCTCTCAGAGCAGAAAAGAGCACGCTAGAGACCGCCAATTGCTTGCGCACTCTCGCTCGAACTACAAAAGTCAGACAGCTTATGCACTCACTGCAGTATCGTTGAGGAAGATAACCCAAATCGATGTTTTACATAGTCCACTATTAGGCTTCCATATTTTTGAAAGATCTTCTGATGTAGGCTCGCTTGTGCCTTTATTAGCTCGACTGAACAATAATCGGGAGGTGGAAGTCCACGCAACGCTTTATGAAAGCGCTGGACTGCCTTGTCAAGATTGCGATACAAATCCACCACCTCTGGGTCTGGAGAGAGCGAGGCGTAGAGTTTTTTCCTGACACGCTCTTTGTAGGGGAGCAGTGCGAGTAAGCCTAAGCCGCTTAGGACCTGTTCCAGTGGTAATCGCGTTCTATCCTGAAGAGTTTCCCAATACTCGTCCCAACCCAGCCGTTCGAGCAGTTCCCGTTCCGCTCTGAAAAAATCGCACTCGATACATTTATCCCTTACATCGTATCCAATAATCAGAGCAAAGCCTTGATGCGGGTAAATAATCTCTGCAGCAAGAACAGAGTGATAAAAGGTAGGCTTCGTAAAGCCCAACTCGGTCAGGATGGGCTGCATCCGCTGTTGGTACTCCTCAATAAAGGGCTTGAAGTAGTCAGTCATCGTCTACTCCCGATACACAAAGTGTACCCACTTCAGAACGGTCCTGAGAAATCCAGTCCTGGAACTCCATATATTCGCTTGCCAAAGCGAAGGAACTCCTTCCGATAGTGAGGATACCCGCGTATCAGTCTTCGCTCCAGTTCATAGAACTTGGATGCTGGTATCCCCTTGAGAACTCGTCGGCTCATACTGGGTCCGATGTCAATAATAAGCCTACCTTCGCCCATCATCTGCATAATCCACCGCCGATTGAGGGCAAGCGCCTCGGCTTCTCCACGGGCAAAGGCTTCTTGCCAAACGGTTTTAGGGATGAAGTCCTCAATCGTCAAGTATCCTTTTTGTTTTGCATACGGTTTCACTCGCTGTTCCATGTCCTCACCAATCACCACGGGTTTCAGCTCGCGGCTGGCTTGCCGTGCGCCTTGTCTGCCGAGTTGTTCGCTGGCTTCGTCGGCAGCTGCCCGCGCCGCCTTGCGCGCCCCGCCTGTCGGCACAAGCGTCGCATAGCCCGCCCACTCGCTGCCGACCGACAGCAAGCGACCCAGCGCGTTCAAACCCGCAAGGAAACGCTCGCCCTCGCTGGCGGCTACACTCAGACATTATACCCTGAACCCCAACAACTCCCCCGACCCCCTACACCAACTTCACAGCCCTATCAAACGAAAAAACCTGAGCAAACTCCTCCGCCGAACATACCCTGTGCCCTACAACCTCCAAACGCCCCAGCACACCTGAATGATACCACACCTTGAACTCCCTACCCACTGCCAGCCCCCCAACCGTAATCGCCTCTAACGGCGAGGCGACATACACCTCGCCTTGCTCGCCCCTGTCCAACGGAACAGGCACAGACAGCCAGACGCCCAAGCTCAGATAGCCGCGCTCTTGCAAGTCGCCGTCTGGTGTGCGCCACTTCCAGTGGGTGTGTCCCATCAGGCAGCAGTAGAGCAGTCCTTGTAGGGGGAAGGTGGGGGTGGGGAGTTGTTGGGCGGTTTCGGGAGGGTAGAGGCGTTGGCGTGGGTGTGTGGCAACGCGCAGCACGCCGACTGCCACTGTGCGTTGGGTCAGGACAGGCAGCCGATGCTTTAGACGAGTATGTACAAGTGAGTCGCTCAAGGCTCCACTGGAATGGGAACCAGCAGAATGTCCCAGTAGCCAAAGAATGCCCGTACGGGGACATACATCAAAGGCATAATCGTCATCCGCTGGCAAGCTGGACAGAAACCACAGGTGTGTCAGCAGGGTGGCTTCACTGTTTGCCAGTGTGCGCTCGCACTGACAGAGTTCTGAAACGCTTTGCGAATAGATTACACGCATCCTTTGCCCCTTTGGGTTATGCTTACCATCAGAAGAACTCCATACCCAGTACACGCCCCTCGCGATCTATGTCGATCGCGATTGATGTTGCATCCACCAAATCGCCTGCCGAGTCGAGAACGAGGGTTACCCACGCTTTGCACTCGCCTTCGCGGGGAAACTCGATGTAGAGTGTGCTATTCGCCCAATCACTGTAGGTACTTGTTTGCCGAAGATATTGCTGTATCACAGATCGCAGCTCACTGTAGCGGATTCTCATTTCGCGTCACCTCTGCCGATGCAATCGTCACCGCTGCCACCACCAGAACGGGCTGGAGTCGATTGGGACCCAACGCGGTCTAATCGCCCGCCTGCCATGCATTGCAGTCTTGATTGTACGAGCAAGCGGGTCAACAGCCAGTGCTAGGTGGTAAGCGTGCGTTATACCGCTCTCTTCCTTGTACCTGTGACTCGTGTTGCGAACTAGGGAGATGATTGAGCGATTTGAGGAATCGCACAATAACTCTCCCCGTCGCAGTGCAAGTCGTACCATCGCATCCGTGATGTCTCTTTTCTGCATCTGTTCCCTCAGGTGCGGGCTATAAGGATACCTTACAACGGGCAGTCCGGCGTCTTCAGTTCCCTGCTGAGCAACCTTCCGCGCCGCTTGCCGTGCGCCCTGTGCAACCGCCGCCCCGCCGCCTGCGAGGTCGTCGGCGGCATTCAGTATACCTACTCCCAGCCCGCCCAGCGCACGTGGGGGGAGTCTATTGCGTGGATTTCCCACACCGTACCGACTGTGCGTCGGAGCGCAGAAACCGCTTTGGCAAACGCCGCGCCCGCCGTTCAGCCTGAATCCGCTCAACGGCGCAAACTTCGTACTGCCGCGTCACCAGCAGCCAACCCAGCGCGTTCAAGTCCGCAACAGAACGCCCGCCCTGGCAGCAGGGCGCCTATAATATATCCTCAGGACGTTTGAGTACCTCGACCAGTCTCGAGTGACTTATACCAATCGCCACACCAAACTTTGCAAAAACGTGGACGAATGAGACCCCCTCCTTAAGGTTCCCCCTGCCTGCAGGGGGAATCGAGCAAGCGCGCTCCTCGGTTCCCCTCGCGAAGCGGGGGGAACCTAAGGAGGGGGGCAATTAATAAACTCCGCCCGTGCTATTGGTATTACCTCTGGAGTCAACTCTGTGGAGGGCAAAGAAACCTCAAAGATCCAGACACCGTTGTCTGCGGAACAAAGCGGCAGCCCGCAATATCAGCAACGACGCAGTGATCGAATTTAGAAATCGCTATCGCTTCGTGTGATGTAGTAATAGTCACATCCCTACCTCTCCACAAACACAAGTATATTCCAAAAAAAGCTAAAGCATAACCTGCACTGAAATGGAGTAATTTGGGAGATTTAACCCTGTAATAGTATTTCTTTACCTGCATATCGTCTCGTAGTTCCATCGTAAATTCGTCCCATAAGCATTGAGATAGCCAGTTCCGAAGGAGATTACAGGTTTGTGAGTCTACAGAAGCTACCTCCTGCGACTCGGGCGAGCGAGCTCTCTGATCCTCTCCGCCAACCAGCTCAAACTTGAACTGGGCTGGATAAAAAAGATGGAACCCACGCGGGGGTGTACTGTACAGAGCGCTGTCCCCAAAAATTACCCCCAAATGATATTTGGGATTGCATACTGTTAGTAGATTGGTTTCGTCCAGCTCCAAAAAAAGCAGGCTGTCTGTGTAGTGTATCCATGTAATTTGGTAGTCATTGTCATAGGGTCGCTCAATAGGGTATGGAAAGTGCAGAAAGAATCTACCCTTCAGTTCACGCTTGATAAGCTCTACTATCCCCATCGCTTGCCTCCAGTTGGTGTAAAGTTAGTAAGCCATACGGCTGACCTGACTCCGATAGCGTTGTTTTAGGGAAAGGCTACATCAAATAATACCCATTCAGGACGAATTTGAATCTCATCAGGCACAAACACTTGTAATCCTCCACCAACCAATCCACCTTGAGGGGCAGCAGGTTCAACAAAGACACGGGTTCCTCGAGGAAGGCATAACGCAACGAGCCGCTCGAGAGTATTTCCCCACTCAGGTCTAATCGCATAATCGATGGTTGCCTGTAGTCGCCCCTGTGGACGCTGAAGCATAAACCAACGACCGAGTTGACGCGCTTTACCCCCATAAAGGCGGTAGACGATTAGAGGTTCTTTTATCTCTTCATAAGAGACACCCCTAAAACTATTTCTAATGGGTGCAGGTAGTGATTCAGAAGCATTCCCTTGCTGAGCAGCCTGCCACGCCGCTTGCCGTGCGCCTTGTCTGCGGAGCTGCTCGCTCGCCTCGTCGGCAGCTGCCCGCGCTGCCTTGCACGCCCCGCCTGTCGGCACAAGCGTTGCGTAGCCCGCCCACTCGCTGCCGACCGACAGCAGCCGACCCAGCGCGTTCAAGCCCGCAAGGAAACGCGCACCCGCGCTGGCGCCAAGCTAAGCGTAGTATACCACCGATAGGGTACAAAACCGAAATAACTTAGCCATCAACGCTGCCGCTGAGAATGTCCAGTAACTGCTGAACGGATATCACCTGAATACCGCGACTTTCCATCTGCGCTGCTAACTCACGCGGCGATACTCGTCAAAGGCGGCAGTAATGTCAGCTTCGATGGACTCTGGTGCAATGTCCAGTTCCCGTATCAGCCGATTCATCAGCGAGAGCCACTGGTTTAGCAGCTGTGGCGTTAGGATGGGGCGCGCCTCTGAGGCTGTTGGGTGTGCCTGCGCGCTACTCATCTCATTCAGAAGGCGGCACGCCTCGTCCCAGAGTTGTTGGGTCAGTGCGTGTTTCTGTTGGAGCGAGTCTGCCAGCAGGTTCTGCGCCAGCGCGTTGGCGTCGCAGCCGAGCTGCCGTGCTTGTTCGCACAGTTGCTCCCAGATGGCGTCGTCGATCTCTATGGTTCGCGCCATGCTCTCACCGCCGAAAGTATACCCACGCCCAACCCGCCCAGCGCACGCGGCAGCAGGCGAAATCCTCAATCTCCAGCGCAATCTGGGCAGCAGCAGTTGGGTCTGCTGAATTGCCTGCTTGGGTGGACACCGCCATATCACCGATGGTCTCTCACCGCCGCACACGCCATCCCCCAAATGGTGCATAATCTTGCTGGAGGCGCGCCATGCAAAGGAGACTCGTCTCTTTGGGGCTAATTCTACTGAGCGCGCTGGGGAGCGTCTCCCTGATGCGCGCGATTGCCGACAACTTCGACCCTGCCGAGAAGCGCTGCGCCCAGAACATGTACCGACTGGGGCTGGCGCTGCGGATGTATCTGGCAGACTGGGACGAAGTGTTTCCGATGGCTTACGAACGCTTCTCGAACACGCAGCCGTGGGGGTGGAATCAGCCCGTTGCCGTGCCGCGCAACTGGCAGACGGGCAGCCCGCACGGTGGCGAGACTTGGGCGAACTCGCTGCTGCCGTACCTGCGTTGGTATGGGCAACCCATCAGTCAACTGAGCTGCCCTGCGACCCTGCCGCATAAGCTACCAGGCGTCGACTACACCCAGCGCGTGCGGTCGCCTGCGCCCGTAAGCTATGCCTACAACGGCTACCTGCACACCTATCCGCAACCGCTTGTGAGCGACCCCAGCCTGCTGCCGACCATCTGGGAAGGGCTGGGACGCGAACACTGGGTGGGCTTCGCGCCTGTGAACCCGATTCTGCGCTGCGACCGTCCCGACAAACTGTGCCAATTCACTCCGTGCCAAGACCCGAACACGACCTACCCGCTGGGCGAGGTACGCCTGCCCCAGCAGTCCGTGTGGATTCACAAGAGCGGGGTTCACTTCATCACGCTGGAGTTGTCGCTGCAGACCCGACGGCTGGGCGCGCGAATCGCCCCGAATAGCACGAACCCCGCTATTGACCCGTTTGACGGCTACAACGCGCAGGGCATTCCGAGCGTCGCCCGTACCGACGCCTGCGGAATCCTGCCGCTGTTTGCGCCGCGATAAGGAGGGATTGCCATGCGAGCGACGATTGTATCAGGTCTTCTGGCAAGTTTGTTGACACTGGCGTCGGCGCAGGTGCGCGTGGTGTGGCGCTATGTCTACACCCCGCCGCAGGATGACCTCGCCGCGCACCTAGAGCGCGCCGTGCGCCTATCGGACGGCGGGCTAATGCTGCTGGGCTGGGTGGAGACGCCGCTGAACGGGCGCGACGCGCTTGCCATCCGCTTGCTACCGAGCGGCGCGGAAGCGTGGGTCTACCAAGTAGACGGCGCGGGCTTCGACGACGCCTTCGTCGATGCTATAGAAAGCGCGAACGAGCTGCGCCTGCTGGGGCAGTTCACCGACGCCGACGGCTACCTGTCCGCGCAGGTGCATCGCCTCACCCCCGCTGGGCAGCCGATTGGGGTGTTCACGCTTAGCCGCACGCCGAACACGCATCTGCGCCCGCTGCGGTTCAGCGACTATGACCAATCCAACGCTAATGTGGTTGCTGAGGTGGTGCAGGGAGGCGTGAGTCAAACGCTGTTCTACAACGCGTCAATTTCTGGCTATCGTCCCTTCAGTCCGTTCAGCTTCCGTCCTTGGGGCGTGCTGCCTGGCGATGTGGCGGTAGACTATCCGAGCGCGATTCTCGGCACAGTCGCGACGGCGAACAACTCGGTCGACGCGATATTTTCCACGCTGAATTACGGTCTCCATCGATATTCAGGCGCGCCGCGCGGGGTGGACATCCCTGCGGTTGGCGCGGTGCAGCGGTTCGCGGAGCGAGTCAATTACTATGTAGGCGTTCAGTCAGAAGGCGGCGTATTCGGCGAAGACGCCGTGCTGATTCGCTACAGCATCCTGGGTACTGTGGTGTGGGGCTACCGCTACACGAATCAGTGGCACGACGACTACGCCGAAGACCTCGCGATAGACGCGCAGGGCAACGCCTCGCTGTTGGTGAAGTCGGTGCTGTGGCAAGGCGAGCCGTATGAGCGGCGCACCCTGCGTCTGGTACGCTTCTCCGAGAACGGTAGGTTGCTGTCCGACGCGGAGCTGGTAGAGGATGGGCGTCCGTACCTGTCGGGCTTGGTGCGCGTGAACGAGACGGGGCAGCGGTATGTGGCGGTGTCGGGCGCAGTGCTTCCCGACGCGCCGCAGGGTGTCTCGCTGCTGGCGCGGGTGGACGCGAGCGGTCAGTTCCTGTGGCGCTTCGTCAGCGAGGTCGATTACGACGCGCTGTTCGCAGAGTCTGACGGCAGCCTACTGACGGCTGGGTCGCTGGTCTTCGAGGGGCAGGGCTTCCCCACACCGTACTACCGCCGCGTCGTGGCGGTTCGGTACGCGCCCAACGGCGACCTTGACGGCAACGGCTGCGTGGATGACGCCGACCTGCTGCAGGTACTGTTCGCGTTTGGGCAGCAGGGCGCCGACCTCGCCGCCGACCTCAACGGCGACGCCCTCGTCGACGACGCCGACCTGCTACAGGTGCTGTTCGCCTTCGGCGAGGGGTGCTGAACTCGGTACGGGCGCGGTCGCCGCGCCCGTACTTGCAATCCCGCCTCTGCGTTGGGTATACTCTCTGCCGTGAGCCGGTAGCTCAGCGGTAGAGCAACGGACTTTTAATCCGTGGGTCGTGGGTTCGATCCCCACCCGGCTCACCACTACGGATTCCCAAGCTCGTTTATTCCCGCCAGCGCCAGCCCGAAACTAATCAGGCTCCATACCAGCCCGATGTAGAGGCAACTCAGCCCCAGCATGCCGATTTTCAGCGCGAGGATGATGTAGCCCTGCGGTACAGTGGTCGCCGTGCGCTCGCCCTGCGCAATCGCCTGCGCCGTCAGCGCGGCATCAATCACCCCGTACACCCACGGCAGAATCAGCCAGCCCGTCAGCAGAATCAGCACGCCCTTGAGCCAGTCGCCGTTGTAGAACTGCCCCAGCCCAGGCACGAACAGGCTGAACACGCCCGCCCAGAAGGGGCTTTGGGTGTGGCGGTTCACAGCGCAGTGTTCGCAATACGGTTGCGCGTTCACCCGCACGAGGCACACTTCACACACGGGACGCTGGCACTCGGTACACTGGGCGACGGCGGGCGTGTGCGGGTGCAGGTAGCAGGTCATCGCGGTTGTTGCGCCTCCTGTTCGCGCTTGGCGCGGTCGGTCAGGTGCTTGACATACGCGCCGCAGATCGGGCAGTAGCGCCAGTCGAGCTGCAGGGCGTAGCGGCACTTGGGGCAGCGCAGGGGCTGGTCGGGCGCGACGGGTCGGCTGGGCGCAGTGCGCGGGTTGGCGGGCGCGGAACGCGCAGGGGGCGTCTGCGCGGTCGGCGCGGCGGCTGGGCGCGCTTGGGGCGTGCCACTGGGCGCAATCACATACCCGTCGCCCTGCTTCTGCCAGCGCAGTCCCGTGCCGTCGCACAGGGCGTCCAGCGCGGCTTCCACCGACACGCTCGGCAGGTTCAGGTTGAAGCGCAGGTCGGGTGTGTCGGGGCTAACGGTCACCTTCACGCCCGCCTGCTTGCTAATTTCGGCGGCAATCCCGCGCAGGGTCAGCCCGCTGCCGACCAGTCGCACCGTGCGCGGTCGCTCCGTCGCCTGCACGGGCGGGGGCGGCGGGGCAGCGGCAAGCGGCGCGATGTAGTAGACCCCGTCGCGTATGCTGTAGCGCGTGTTGGTCGCCTCGCACAGCAGTTGCAGCGCACGCAGAAACGGCGTCTCGCGCAGCGTCAGATACACAGGGCGCGCGATGTCCACCTGCAGCACGAAGTCCACCTTCGCCTGCGCAAACAGCTCCGCGAACACCTCGCGGGCGTCCTTGCCGCGCGATTCCAGCGTAATCAGCGTCTCTTGCCGTCGGAACATCATCGCTTCTCCTGTAGGCGTTTGCGCTGAATCAGGTTGCCTTCGGCGTCGTAGACCTCCACCGTGCCTTCGGGGGGCGTAGTGGCGGGCGGGGCGGGTTGTTTGGGGGGCTGGCTGGCGCGTCGTGGCGGGGCAGGTCGCGTGGGCGTGGCGCGGCGTGTGGGCGCAGGAGGCGCAGCGCGCGGGGGCGTCTCGGCGGGCTTGGGCGCGACTTCAACAGGCTTCGGCTCAGCGGGCGGTGTCGCGAGAGGCGCGAGTTCTGGGCGCACGGCAGGCTGTGGCTCCGTCGGCACAGGGGTCGGCGCAGCGATTGCGCTCTCGGCGACGGCGGCAGCGGCAGGCTCCGCTACGCCCCGCGCCGTCAGCCGCTCCAGCAACGCCTCGCCTTGCACGCGCCAGAGATACACCCCCACGCCCAGCAGCAGCGCAAGGATTGCGACCGCCGCCGCACGGCTGGGGGTCAGCGCGGGCTTTGGGCGTTGCAGCGCGCGCTGCTGCTCTGGGGTCAGCGGCTTGCCCGCCGCCAGCGCGTTCAACGCCTCCTGCGCCTGCGTAAACTCCACACGGCACGGGATACACACCTGCAGGTGCGCCTCGACCTGACGCTTCTGCGGCGCGGGCAGCGTGCCGTCTAAGTACCGCCACTTGCGCTGACGCACCCAACCGCACTTGACCTGTCCCATCGCCTCACCTCGCCGCTACTATTGTACCAGCCCAAAGGTACAATTCATGCGATGTCCGAGAGCCTGCAGGCGAAACTCAAGACGCTGCCGAAGCAGTCGGGGTGCTATATCTTCAAGGACGCGCAGGGCGCGGTGCTGTATGTCGGCAAGGCGGTCAACCTGCGCCAGCGCGTGCGCTCCTACTTCCAAAAGTCGGCGCAGCACACCCCCAAAACCGCCCGCATGGTGCGCAAAATCGCCGACCTGGAGTGGATTGTCACCGACAGCGAGCTGGAGGCGCTGATTCTGGAGTGCAATCTCATCAAAAAGCACCGCCCCCCGTACAATGTGCTGATGCGCGACGACAAGTCGTACCCGTACTTGTGCCTGACGGTGCGCGAGCGGTTCCCGCGCCTGCTGGTGACGCGCCGCGTGCGCCAAGACGGCAACCGCTACTTCGGTCCGTTCGCGAACTCAGGCGCGGTGTGGGAGACGCACCGCCTGCTGCACCGCACCTTCCCGCTAATCCCGTGCGGCAAGGTGTGGGACGGCACGCCCAAGCAGCGCCCGTGCCTGTATCATCACATGGGGCGTTGCCTTGCGCCCTGCGCGGGGCAGGCAGACGCCGAGCAGTACCGCCAGATTGTGCAGCAGGTCGCGCTGTTTCTGGAGGGTAAGGGCGACGACCTGCTGCGCCAACTCACGGCGCAGATGGAGCAGGCAGCAGAGAACTTGGAGTTCGAGCGCGCCGCTGCCCTGCGCGACCAAATCCGCGCTCTGCAGGAGGTACTGCAACGCCAAAAAGTCGTGCAGCCCGACGGCGTGAACGAGGATGTGATTGCCCTCGTGAAAGACGAGCGCGGCGCGTGCGTGCAGATGTTTTTCATCCGCAACGGCAAACTGCTGGGGCAACGCGCATACTTCCTCTCCGAAGGCGCGGAAGAGAACCCCAACGCGATTATGAACGAGTTCCTGAAGCAGTATTACCAAGACGCGCCCGAAGTGCCTGACCGAATCTTGTTGCCCTATGAGGTGACCGAGGCGCAGATTATCGCGCAGTGGCTGCGTCAGAGGCGCGGGCGCGGGGTGGAGATTCGCGTGCCGCATCGCGGCGAGGACGCGCAACTGCTCGAACTCGCCGCGCACAACGCCGAACTCGCCCTGCAGAGCCTGCGCGAGGAACTGGCGCACCAGACCGAATGGGTGGCGACTGCGCTGCAGGAGTTGCAAGACGCGCTGGGGCTGCCGAACCCGCCTCTGCGCATCGAGGCATACGACATCTCCAACATTCAGGGCACGGCGCCCGTCGGCAGCATGGTGGTCATGGAGAACGGGCAGCCCAAAAAGTCGGACTATCGGCGGTTCCGCATCCGTTGGCATCCCGAAAGCCCCGACGACTTCGCAATGATGCGCGAGGTGATTACGCGCCGTCTGCGCGAGGCGCTCTCAGGCGACGAGAAGTGGCGCACGCTGCCCGACCTGATGCTCATTGATGGGGGCAAGGGTCAGCTGAACGCCGCGCTGGAGGCGATGCGCGCGCTGGGGCTGCAAATCCCCGCGGTCGGGCTTGCCAAGCGACACGAGCTGATTATCCTGCCCGACGCCGACGAGCCGCTGGAGCTGCCCCGCCACAGCAAGGGGCTGCAACTGCTGCAGCGCATCCGCGACGAGGCGCACCGCTTCGCGCTCAGCTACCACCGCAAGCTGCGCGACCAGCGCGCGGTCAAATCGCCGCTGGACGAGATCCCCGGCGTCGGACCGCGCCGTAAAAAGATGCTGCTGCGCCTGTTCGGCTCCATCGACCGCATCCGCGCGGCGAGCGTGGACGAGTTGGCGTCCGTGCCGACGATGACGCGCAAACTCGCCCAGCAGGTGTTGGACTACCTGCGCGAGGGGTGATGGGTAGGTCAGCCCAGCGTGGCAATCTGGTACTCGATGCCCCGCTTTTTGCACCAGAGTTCCGCCGCGCTGCGCTTGCGCTGCACATCGTCCGAATCGACGCGGCTGGGGTCTTTCACCTCAATCAGCGCGATGCGCCCGTCGGTATACTCCACCAGAAAGTCGGGCTTGTAGCGTCGCATGCGCCCCTGACGGTCTACCCAGTGGATGGTCACATCGTGCCGTTTCATCCACTTCGCGACGGTCGGGTCGCGCTCCAGACGCTCCATCATCCGCCGCTCCAAGTCGCTCTCGTAGCGCTCGAGGTTCCAAGGACTTTTGGTTGGCTTTTCGAAAATCCCGCGCTTGCTAATCGCCATACTTCACAATCCCCCCGATCAGTCCTGGAATCGCGCGCACGCGCTCTTTGATTTGCGGCAGCATCTTCCAGACATACTCCAAGTCTTGGCGTGCGCTCATGCCCAGCGACTTGCCGTTCAGGAACTTGGCGCGGATATGGTGCAGCAGTGCGCTGTAGACCTTGCCCTTGTTGTCCAGCACGGCGTAGCCCGCCTCGTCGAGCAGCTCTTCGGCGATTTCGAGCAGGCGTGTCTTGATGGCGTCGCGCAACTCCTCGTCGCTCCAGCGGGGTGTGTACGGCTCGCCCTTCTCGCGGATTTCGGGCGGCGACTGGATCGTGCGCCACGGCTCGCTGCCCAGCTCGCGCCCGACGACGCTCTCGATGTCCACGCGCGTGATTTCGACGGCGACGGGTTCGTACTCGATCGCGTCCAGCAGCGCTTTCCAGTCGCGGCGCGGCTCGGCAGTGCGCACAGTAATCTCCACCGTGAACTCGCCGTCGTCCTGATAGTCGGGCAGCTCGTCGGGGATGCGGATCACCAAGTGCGGTTTCGCCAGCGTCTGCTTCGGCGGCGGCGGGGGCAGGTCTTCCGTCTCGTCGAACAGGTCATCGATGGAAACATTCTCGCGCTTTTTGGCGTTGAAGATGTCCCACAGCCACTGATGCTCCAGTTTCGGGTGGTCGACGATGGCGCAGATTTGGGGTTCGTCGGGGTCGACGCCGTGCGTGCGCACGCGGCGCAGCCCGCGCCCAATCACCTGCTGCCCGTAGACCCGACTGCTGAACTTGCGCAGCAGCAGGATTACGCCCACTTCGGGCACATCCCAGCCCTCGCGCAGCATCAGCACGCTCACGACCGCCTTGTAGGGCTTGCCCGCCTGCAACGCCTTGCCCAGCTCCTGCGCCTTGCGGCGGTCTTCCTCGTCGCTGTCTTCGGTGACCAGCAGTGTTTTGACTTTGAAGTAGTGGTTCAGCGTCTGGGCGGCTTTTTCGGCGTCCGCCTTGCACACCGCCACCACGAACAGGATGGGCTGATAGCGTCCGTTGGCGCGCCGCTCCTGCTCCTCCAGACGCTTGAGAGCGATTGCCATCTGCTGGCGCATCGGCTCATCGTCGGTCACCCACTGGGTAGCGGTCAGCCCCAGACGGTCAACTTCGTCCCAGTCGATCTCTTCCACTTTGCGCCGTTCGCCCGTGCGGGCGTCCGTGTAGGTCAGCTCGACAGTCTGGATGCTCGGCTGGTACACCACAGGCGTTTTGACCAGCCCGTCGGCAAGCGCGTCTTGGATGGAGTATTCATAGATGAGGTCGCTGTCTGGGGTCTGCCCGTCGGCGCGTTCGGGCGTCGCCGTGAGGTCAATCCGCAACAGCGTCTTGGGCGCGAGGCGTTGCAGGGTGGCGTCCCATTCGGGCGCGGGCGAGTTGTGCGCCTCGTCGTTGAACAGCACGAAGTCGGGTCCGTTCAGCAGCGCCGACAAGTTGCTCTGCCCGCTCGTGTTGCTCGTGTAGAACTGGTGGATGTTGCCCAGAATGATGTTCGAGCTGAACAGGTTCGCCCAGCCGCCGCCTTTGCCCCCGCCCAGCGTGGTCAGGATAAAATCCTGCGGGCAGCACTCTGCCCAGTCGGGGATGAGGGCGCGGTCGCGGAAGACTTTGCCGCCTACGAAGTCGCTCTCCAGTCGGTCGCGCACGATCAGGTTCGGGCACAGCACGACGAACTTCTGGACGCCGTGCGCGATGCGCAGCCAGGCGATAATCGCCGCCATCAGCGCGGTTTTGCCCCCGCCCGTCACGATGTTCAGCAGCAGCCCCTGCTTGCCAATCGCAGATTTGCCCAGCACCTCGTGGCAGTAGACGACGCGCAGGAACGCCTCCCACTGGTGGCGCCAGAGCGCGCCTGCGCGCGGCGACAGCTCGTCCTGCGGGTCGGTCAGGTACTCCAAGTAGCGGGAGGTCGCCTCCCGCACGCCGGGATACCCCTCCCGCCGCCACGCTTCAAAGTCCTGCTCATACGGGGTGAAGCAGTTGAACATGCTTTAGGATGCCTTCCTCTGGACATATTTTAGGATGCCTTCCTGTATGAGCTTCTCTGCAATCTGTCGAAGCCTTTCTCGAGGAAAATGGGGTTTTATTTCCTGAGCTACATCGAGTAGCTCGTCTATAGAAAGTTTCTCTTTACTGCCCTTGAACTCCCTGTCTATCCACACAATTGTCCCGACAGCTTCCATCTCCGAAGCGGAATAATCCTTGAAGCGTCCCACAACCCAGTCGATTGAGTCCTTGTGGTCTTCCAACAAGCGTGCTATCTGCGGATCTTGCAATAAATCATCGGCAAGGTGTCCAAGGGTAATCTTATAGCCATAGCCGTCTCCAGTGCTGTAATACTCTTCCTGCAAGGCATCCCAGAGTACGGCGATTGACAGGTCGTTTAGAACTTGCGTGGAGTAGGGACCGTAAAGGTACAACTCAAAGTCATATCCCAAAGGAACCTCCTTCACCGTTTGGAGGAGGTAAGCCATCTTCATTAGGGATGTGCGTCCACATTCACCCATTCGGCGCGCAATTGCCGTCAAAACTGCCACTCGCTCGTCAACATCCAACCAATCGTTCACCATTCCTTACCTCCTTACCAAGCGCGCTGCCTCGTCTTGCACTTCAGGCGCAACATATAAACGGTATAACTGTATTCCTTGCATCCCTTTCACAGGATGAGAATAATGGTGCAGGGGTACGGGAGAAGCCTCGAACAGCCGCTGAATCAGAATCTCCCCTGTGCCTGGATTATACCATGATTTCGGATGTTCAGACGAGTCCAAGTAAACTTCAGAGGTTATTTCTTGCCGAATCTGGTCAGCAGCCTGCTCGATTCGGCGAATATCCTCTCTGGAAGGGGTCTCCGATGTGGCGTCTACAAGCCTGTAGTGGTTCCGTTCCAAGATTCGTTTTCCATGAGAACCTGCCCTGTCACTCCTTATCTTGCCCAGAAACCACCAGTCGTCGTACCGTAGGTATTCCTGTGTCTCTTGTGGTGGAGGAAGTCCCCGATACGGCAAAGCAGATTTCATCGCTTCGGCGGTGTGGTAATCGTAGATGCGCCTCGTCTTATGATAGTAAACTTGTGTAAACATGTAGTAGCGCGCCAAAATCAGGCTTTCTGCAGCGTGCCAGCCATCTTCAGACACGCCTATTACAGGCTTCGGCTCTTTATCCTCGACTTTCGCAATAAACGCGCAGAGGCAGTTGATTAATCGGTCTAAGTCGTACACGCCGTAGCGGACACCTGCGTGGTAGGAGTCGCGCAGAAGGTAGTCCATCCGATCTGCATCCAACTGACTCACTAATATTTGACGCCAAAAAATAAGGCGCCGCGAGAAATTTGCTCTTTCATCGTATCTGCCTTCAATCATTTGCGCAATGTTGTCGGCGCGTATGCCATAGTTCTCGTTCATTCGGTGATTTTCAATCACCTCCCGCAGTTCCTGCCGAATAATCGCAGCGGTATAGTCTTCGTGCTTGTACCGCGTGCCATCTGGCTTTGTAGGCATAATCTCCTCGGCGGCGTGGGACAGCGGCGCGTGTCCCACATCGTGCAACAGCGCTGCCAGCCGCACAATCATCCGATCTCGGCGCAAGCCGTCGTCTTTGTAGACAAGTTCCGCCCCCAGAACTTCCCTGCTACGCGCCACTATCGAATCGTACATCCGCGTAGCGACATGCATCACTCCGAGCGAATGCTCGAAGCGCGTGTGAGTTGCGCCGGGGTAGACATAGTCTGTTAGCCCCAGCTGGCGGATGCGCCGCAGGCGCTGGAACGCAGGTTGATTAATGATGTCCCACTCCCATTCATTGAGCTCGATAAAGCCGTGAATTGGGCAACGAATCTCGTACTTTCGCTCCATCCTAACTCACCTCCAGCTCCCCCACCCACATCGCTTCGCCGCCTTTGTCGTCTTGAACCTTGCAGGCAATCGTGAACTTGCCCGCGCGCGGGAACTTGTAGACCACTGGCTCCGACGCCTTCGAAAGCGCGTACCCCTGCGTGCTGCGAAACTGACGCCCGTCGTAGTCGAAGTCCCACTGCACATTGATAATCCTCGCGCCGAGGTTGACCACCACCGTGTCGCTCACATCGAAGCGGTAGGTGAGCGACGCGACGCGCTCGTAGCCCACCTCCACACGCGGCGGCTGAATAAAAGTCAGGAAGTTCTCGTAGTCGGCGTGGTTGGTGCTGAGCTTCGCCACATGCTGGCGAAAGCGCGGCGAATCGATGCGTATCAGCTCCAGCCGAATGAAGTTCACATCGACGCCCGCGCGCCGACGCAACTGCTCGGCAGCCTCGCGCGCCTCGGGCGTGAACGCCCAGCCCAGCATAATCCCCTCGCGCAAGTCGGACTGCTGGTAGCGGATCGAGCGGCGGACGGCGTTCGCGAAGGCGACCACATCCGTGTGGCGCACCTCGTAGCGCGCGTCGGGCGGACAGACCCACACAGGCACGCTGCCCTTGTAGCCGTGAATGTGTGGCTCGTTCGGGTCGGTGTTCGGCGTCGCGCCGAAACAGCGCAGAATAAACGGGCGGAACTCGCCCTCGGGCATCTGCGTTAGTCGCCGCGCCTCGTACACGCCCCAATACTCGACCGTGAAGTCGGGGATGGCGAGATCCATCTGCAGCTGCTGTGCGCCGCGAATCAAGCGGTCGGCAGTGACGGCGACCGCCACGCGCGACTGGTCGCACGCAATCCACTGCCGCCCCAACCGCTGCGCCACCGCAGGCGTCGTCCCACCCCCACAGAAAAAGTCCGCCACCACATCGCCCTCCTGCGTGGACGCCTTGATGATACGCTCCACCAACGCCTCAGGCTTCTGAGTCGGGTAGCCGATACGCTCTTTGGCTACGGGATTGATGAAAGGGATTTCCCATACATCAGGCGCATATAGTGTTCTCTGCTCCGCATACACAATTTTGTCCCATTCCTCTGGCTTCACACGCCCTGCTTGAACAGCCTGTGTAAAAGCCTCGCGGTCGTATACTATTAACTGCCTTATCCTTTTGCCTCCCGACTCAACCGTGTTAGAGTTCCAACCTTTCTGCTTTCTTTCCTGCAGATACTCTCTGACTGGTATCTCAACCTTGTTAAAAAGGTATCTGTCCGACTTGCTGTAGAAGAGTATTACATCGTGCATTCGTTGAAAATTCGATTGCACATTAGTCCATCGTCTGTAGAACCACACTATCTCATTCCTAAAATTCTCATACCCGAAAATCTTATCCATCTCCACCTTGATATAGTGGCTGGCGTGCCAGTCGCAGTGGACATAGATGCTGCCCGTCTTTTTCAGCAGCCGTTTCATCTCGTACAGGCGGGCGTTGAGCCAAATCAGGTAGCCTGGCATCCCGCCTTCCCAGATGTCGGTGAACGAGCGCACCTCGTTCTGGTCGCCGAAGATGATGTTATATTGCCTGCCCGAGAAGAAGGGCGGGTCGATGTAAATCAGATCAATGCTCTCGCTGGGTAGTTGGCGCATCACATGCAGGTTGTCGCCCCAGATGAGTCGGTTCGCGGGCAGGTCGGGGTGTCCGAACGAGACGCGCTCCACGATTTGGAACGGCAGGCTGACGCGCGGGAAGAGTTTGTAGAAGCCCTTGCGTTTGTCCCAGCCGAGCGGCTCTTTTTCGACGGGGATTGTGCCGAACCGTACAGGCGGTCGCCAGAACTCTTCCTGCTGGGGCAGGGCTTCGACGCGCTCCTCGTCGTCGGTGGGCGGAATGTACGCCTCCATCGGTTCGCGGCTCACTTCACGCTCACTCATAGCACCACTATTCGCTAAGGCAGGCGGAATTCCTGCCATCCCACCGCGACGCTTCAGGTACAATTCCTGTCATGCACGACGAGAGCCGCCATCCCGCTACGGAAGAGAACCAACTGGTGCAGATTCGCAAGGAGAAACTCCAGCAGCTGCGGGCGCAGGGGCTGGACCCCTTCGCCGTTGAACGCTTCCCCATCACGCACACGCTTCAGCAAGTCCACGACGGCTACGCGACGCTGCAGGGGCAAACGGTCGCCGTCGCAGGGCGCATCACCGCCATCCGCAAGATGGGCAAGGCGACCTTCGCCGACCTGCTCGACTCGACTGGGCGACTGCAAATCTACCTCAAAGCCGACGAGCAGGGCGAGCGCTACGAACTGATTGACCTGTGGGACTTGGGCGATTACCTCGGCGTGGAAGGCTTCGTGTTCCAGACGCGCACAGGCGAGATCACCGTGCATGTGCAGCAGTTCACCCTGCTGGCGAAAGCCATCCGCCCCGTGCCGTTCCCCAAAGAGAAGGGCGAGCAACGCTGGTACGAACTGCACGATGTCGAGCAGCGCTACCGCCAGCGGTACTTAGACCTGCTGGTGAACCCCGACTCGCGCGCGCGGCTGCTGGCGCGCTGTGCGATGATTCGCGAAATCCGCCGTTTTCTGGACGCGCGCGGCTTTTTGGAGGTGGAGACGCCGATTCTGCAGCCGTTGGCGGGCGGCGCGGCGGCGCGCCCGTTTATCACGCACCACAACGCGCTGGATCGCGAGTTCCAACTGCGCATCGCGCTGGAGCTGCACCTCAAACGCCTGCTGATCGGCGGCATCGACCGCGTGTACGAAATCGGGCGCGTGTTCCGCAACGAGGGCATCTCCACCCGCCACAACCCCGAATTCACGATGCTGGAACTGTACCAAGCCTACGCCAACCTCGAAGACATCATGGCGCTGGTGGAGGAGCTGTTCCACCATGTTGCCGAGCAGGTGTTCGGCAGGACGGTGTTCGAGATGCACGGCGTGCAGGTGGACTTCAGCCAGCCGTGGCGGCGCGTGCGCCTGATGGACGCGATTCGCGAGCATACGGGGCTGACCGAAGCCGACTTCGAGACGCTGGAGCGCGCCGTCCAAGCCGCCGAGAAACTCGGCATTCATGTGGAGCGCAAGGACACCGTCGGCGGAATCATCGAGAAGGTGCTGGAAAAGTGCGTCGCGGAGCATCTGCAGCAGCCGACCTTCATATACGGCTTCCCGCTGGACACCTCGCCGCTGGCGAAGCGCGAACCCGACAACCCGCGCTTCACACGCCGCTTCGAAGGCTACATCTTCGGCAAGGAAGTCGCCAACGCCTTCTCGGAGCTGAACGACCCGCTGGAGCAGCGCGCCCGCTTCGAGCAGCAACTCGCGTTGCGTCAGGCAGGCGACGAGGAGGCGCACCCGTTCGACGAGGACTTCCTGCTGGCGATGGAGTACGGCATGCCCCCCGCAGGCGGGCTGGGCATCGGGATTGACCGCATGGCGATGCTGCTGACGGGGGCGGAGTCGATTCGCGAGGTCATCTTCTTCCCGCAGATGCGCGAGGGGTAGCCGATGTACGCGGCGACGCTGGCGGTAGTGGCGGACTGGGCGCGTGCGCTGGAGTTGCCCGTCGCCTTGTTGCAGCCGCGCAGCGCGGACGCGCACGAGACGCCGCTGAATGTGCGCATGGTGCGCAGGGCGTTGCAGGCAAAGGCGGTGCTTGCTGTCGGCGGCGGGCTGGAAGGCTACCTCCCCGCGCTGCAACGCGCCACACAGGGCAAAACGCCCATCCGCACGCTACTCGATCACCTGCGCCCCAAGCCCGACGACCTACATATTTGGCTGGACTTGGGCTACACGCGGCAGAGTTGCGAACAAATCCTGCGCTGGGCGGCGCAGGACGGGCTACTGGGACTGGCGCAGCGTCAGGCGTGGCGCCGAACCGAGCTGCTGTTTCGGCAGTTGGCAGTGCGCATGCGTGAGGCGCGCACGACGCTGCAGGGCAAGGCGTACCTCGCGGTTCACGACGCCTACCGCCCGCTAACGCAGCAGCTGGGCATGCGTTCGCTGGGCAGCCTGCAGCCCGACCACGAACGCCCGCCCAGTCTGCAGGCGTTTCGCGACGCCATCGCGCGGGCGCGTCGGGCGCGCGTGGCGATGGTGCTGTGCGCCGACGAGTCGCCGCTGGGCGCAACCGCCGCGCGCCTGCTCCAAGTCCCGCTGGTGCTTGCCGACACGCTGGAGATGCCCGACCCCCAGCGCGACTACTTCACGCGCATGGTGGGGCTGATTGACGCGCTGCAGCGGGCAATCTGATACCAACCGCGTGAGCAGAGTTTATGATTGCCCCCCTGAAAAGGGTACATCGGTTCGACACGGAGTCGCTGCGGCAGACAGGCGCGCCGTATTGCCCTCACCCCCTGTGTCCCCCTCTCCTTAAAGGGGTAGGTTTTTTTCGGGGCATCCGCCCATACCCAAAAGAAAGAGC
>NZ_JANSHO010000087.1:0-1059 GCF_047502635.1 Synechococcus sp. RC10B2 | reverse complement strand
ATGACCATCGCAGTAGGGCGCGCGCGCCAGGAGCGAGGATGGTTCGACATCGTCGACGACTGGCTCAAGCGCGACAGATTCGTGTTTATCGGCTGGTCGGGGCTGCTGCTGTTTCCTTGCGCCTATTTGGCCCTGGGCGGCTGGCTGACCGGCACCACGTTTGTAACCTCTTGGTACACCCACGGGTTGGCCAGCTCCTACCTGGAGGGGTGCAACTTTTTGACGGTGGCCGTGTCCACCCCCGCCGACAGCATGGGGCACAGCCTGCTGCTGCTGTGGGGCCCGGAAGCCCAGGGGGACTTTACCCGCTGGTGCCAGATTGGCGGGCTGTGGACCTTTGTGGCCTTCCATGGGGCGCTGGGCCTGATTGGCTTTATGCTGCGGCAGTTTGAGATTGCCCGGCTGGTGGGGGTGCGGCCCTACAACGCCATTGCCTTCAGCGCGCCGATTGCCGTGTTTGTGAGCGTGTTTTTGATTTACCCGCTGGGGCAGAGCAGTTGGTTTTTTGCGCCCAGCTTTGGAGTGGCGGCGATTTTTCGGTTTTTGCTGTTTTTCCAGGGGTTCCACAACTGGACGCTGAACCCGTTCCACATGATGGGGGTGGCCGGCGTGTTGGGTGGAGCGCTGCTGTGTGCCATCCATGGGGCGACGGTGGAGAACACGCTCTACAAGGATGGGGAAGCGGCGAGCACGTTTCGGGCATTTGAGCCGACGCAGGCGGAAGAGACGTACTCGATGGTGACGGCGAACCGCTACTGGAGCCAGATTTTTGGGATAGCGTTTTCCAACAAGCGGTGGCTGCACTTTTTCATGTTGTTTGTGCCGGTAACGGGATTGTGGATGTCGAGCATTGGTGTGGTGGGGTTGGCGCTGAACCTGCGGGCGTATGACTTTATCAGTCAGGAGACGCGGGCGGCGGAAGACCCTGAGTTTGAGACGTTCTACACGAAGAACATTTTGCTCAACGAGGGGATTCGGGCCTGGATGGCGCCGCAGGACCAGCCGCACGAGCGCTTTGAGTTCCCCGAGGAAGTCCTGCCCCGCGGCAACGCGCTCTAA
>NZ_JANSHO010000086.1:0-45224 GCF_047502635.1 Synechococcus sp. RC10B2 | reverse complement strand
TCGTCTCACCGCCTATCCCCCATCCCGCCAAGCTGCGCTGTGGCGGGAGTACCCCGGAGGTTCTGATGGAAATCCGCCCTGCCACCCCTGAGGATGCGCCCGTTCTGTTTGATCTCATTTGTGCTTTGGCCGAGTACGAGAAGCTGAGCCACTTGGTAACGGGATCCGCTGAGCTGCTGCGACAGCATCTGTTTGGCCCCGAGGCCTTCGTTTCGGCGTTGCTGGCGGAGGTAGAAGGGCAGGCGGTGGGCTTTGCTCTTTACTTTCGCAATTTCTCCACCTTCCTCACCCGGCCGGGAATCTACCTGGAAGACCTGTTCGTGTTGCCGGAGTTCCGGGGCAGGGGCATCGGCAGGGCGCTCTTGGCGCGGGTGGCCCAGGAGGCGGTGGCCAAAGGATACGGGCGGCTGGAGTGGATGGTTTTGGATTGGAACCAGCCGGCATTGGAGTTCTACCGGCGCCTGGGCGCCAAGCCACATCCCGAGTGGATCCTGCACCGCGTGGTGGGTGCTGATTTGGAAGCTTTGGCTCGGCTGGCCGAGGATCCCTGGCGAGCTTGAGCAAGTCTTCTGGGATCGCAATTCGGAATGGCCGACGACCAGCCAAAAATCTGAGGGCGTGAAGGGGGGCCGAGACCTCTATGCTTGTATACTTGCGGCTGAGCTGAGCTCAAGGCCAAGCATGAGCCCACCGCAAACCGCTATTCCCCAGGGGGCTGAGATCCTCTGCATTGGCACAGAGTTGCTCTTGGGAGAGATCACCAACACCAACGCCCAATATCTGGCAGCCGAGCTGGCCAAGCTGGGGATCCCCCATTATTACCAAACGGTGGTGGGGGACAACGAAGCCCGCATCCACCACGCCCTGGAGGTGGCCTGCAACCGCTCCCGTTTGATTTTGATCACCGGCGGCCTGGGGCCGACCCCTGATGATCTGACCCACGCGGCGCTGGCCTCTTTCTTCGGGGTGGAGATGGTGGAGCACCCGCAGGTTTGGGAGGAGATCCGGCAGAAGTACGGCCAGCGAGGTATGGAGCCCTCCCCCAGCAACCGCAAGCAGGCCTTTTTGCCTCAGGGGGCAACCGTCCTGCCCAACCCGGTCGGCAGCGCCTGTGGCCTCATCTGGCAGCCGCGGCCCGACCTGCACATCCTCACCTTTCCCGGGGTGCCGCGGGAGATGCAGCAGATGTGGCAGGAGACGGCTGTGCCCTATTTGCGCTCCCTGGGCTGGGGCCAGGAGGTGTTCTACAGCCGCGTGTTGCGCTACTGGGGCATTCCCGAATCGACCTTGGCCGAACGGGTGGGATCCCTGCTGGCGGGGGAAAATCCCACCGTGGCACCCTACGCCAGCCAGGGGGAGGTGCGCCTGCGGGTTACCGGACGCGCCCCCACGCGCGAGGCGGCGGAAGCGTTGATTGCCCCGGTGGTGGAGCAGATTTTACAGGTTTCTGGGGAAGACTACTTCGGCAGCGACGAGGCCACCTTGGCCAGCGTGGTGGGGGAGCTGCTGCTGCAGCGGGGGCAAACGCTGGCGGTGGCGGAATCCTGCACCGGCGGGCTCCTGGGGCAATTGGTGACCGGGATCCCGGGCAGCTCCCGCTATTTTGTCGGCGGGATTGTTGCCTACGACAACCGCATCAAGGAGCAGCTTTTGCGGGTGGATCCAGAGACGCTGCGGCAGCACGGGGCCGTGAGCGAGCCGGTGGCGGCCCAGATGGCCCTGGGGGCCAAGCAAGTCCTCGGCTCCGACTGGGCCCTGAGCATTACCGGCATTGCCGGCCCAGAGGGGGGAACATCCACCAAGCCGGTTGGCCTGGTCTATCTGGGCTTGGCCGACCCGGAGGGGAAAGTGGAAGTCCACGAGTACCGCTTCGGCAGCTTGCGGGGCCGAGAGGGGGTGCGCTGGTGGAGCGCCCAGACGGCGCTGGATTGCCTGCGGCGGCGCTTGCTCCACTACCCCCTTTCGGGGGGATCCACCTCAGCAAGGCCAAATCCTTGAGTAAGCTGGGGGAGCAGGCAGATCTCGGAGCAGGCTGATGACCCCCGATGCCCTTCAGGCCGGCAGGGAGGCGCTGCAGCAGGGCCGTTTCCAAGAAGCCATCCAACTGCTGGAGGCCTACTTGGCGCAGTCTCGCCAGCGGGGCGAAGCAGGCGCATCCGACAGCCAAGCCCTGGAGGCCCAGATGAACCTGGTGCGGGCCTACCATCAGTTGGGCGAGACGGAGAAGGCGCGGGCGCTTTGTCTGGAACTGCTGCAGCACCCGGATCCGCAGGCGCGAGGCTGGGCCCAAAAAATCCTGCCCCGCCTGCCCCAAACGGTGGAAAAACCCGCTGCTTCCCCACCCTCCCCAGAGCCAGCTCCTGAGGCTCAGCCGCTCTCCAGCCGCCAACGGGCCGGTCAATTGGGCCTGAAGATCCCCCTGCCGGAGCGGGCCGGCCCTCTGCGCTGGGCCAAGTGGGGATCCCTGGGGGTGGGCATTCTGTTCCTCTGGTGGCTGAGTTTTGTGCTGGTGGGCGCTCACCTGGATTTCGGACGGCTGAGTTTTCCGCGGCAGCTTTGGTTTTTGCAGGGGTTGCTGCCCTGGCTGCGCAATGGCCTGCGCTGGTTGGTAGCCGGCAGCCTGGCGGTCAACTTTGGCGTCGGCCTTTTGTTTTTTGCCCCCTGGCTGATGGATCACCTGCACCGGCGGCTGCACAAGCTGCGCTGGGCCACCTTGGGGGAAATCGAGCGCCACAGTCCCGAGACTGCCCGTCTGCTGCAGCGCCTCTGCGCCCAAAAACAGCTAAAACTGCCTCGGCTGGGGGTGATCCCGGAAGGGGGGCCGCTGGCTTTTGTCTATGGCACGCTTCCCGACGGCGGCCGCATCGTGGTCACCCAGGCCCTGTTGCAGCAGCTTGCCCCGGATGAGATTGCCGCCGTCTATGCCCAAGCCCTGGGGCGCATCCTCAACGGCGACATCTTGATCCTGACCCTACTGGGATCCCCCGTTCAACTGGTTTACTTGGCCCTGGAGCAGGTGAGCCAACTGGCAAACAAGCGGCGGGATCTGATCGGGCATGTGGCTCCGCTGCTCTACCTGATCTACACGGTGCTCTCCTATCCCCTGTTTTTCCTCTGTCGCCTCGGCACCTACCACGCCGACCATTTTGCAGTGGAAGCGACGGGCAATCCCAACGGTCTGATGGCCGCTCTGCTCAAAGCGGCTGCCGGCCTGCAGGAGGCCCACAAAAACGACCGCCGCCCCTCTTCGCTGCTGCACTGCACCCGCCTCTTCAGCTTCTTGGACTTCAAAACCACCGCCGCCGCCAGTGCCGCCAGCCGCCTGCGGGATCCCGCCCAAGCCGGCCAAGTCTTTCTCTGGGATCAGCTCAACCCCTGGGCCCGCTGGATGCAGGTCAACTCCAGCCATCCGTTGCTGGGGCACCGCTTCCAGGTCTTGGCGGGGTATGCCCAACGGCTGCGCCTGCTGCCAGAGTTGAGCCTGGGATCCGGACCCAAGTTGGATGGGGCCCGTCTGCAAAGCCGCTTCTGGCTGGATCTGGCTATCTATGCTGCCGAAGTGAGCGGGATGGTAATTGGCTGGCTCCTGGGGCTGATCCTCTATCTGGCGCTGCCAGATCGCCTCGATCCCAAGGTGATTGCGGCAACAGCGGTGGTGGGCTATGGCCTGGGCCTGGGATCCAAGGCGGTCTTGATGTACCGCGGATCCCTGTCGCCCCAGCCGACCGATGTGCTGCACTTGCTGGCCGATCCCGAGGCGGATCCCTGCCGCAGCCAGCCGGTGGAGTTGGAGGGGGAATTGGTGGGGCTGGGACAGGCTGGCTACCAACTGGGGGCAGAGCTGAAGCTGCAAGATGCCACTGGGCTGATGCCGCTGCGCTTCACCTCTCCCCTGGGGCCGGTGGGCAATGTCTTTTCCGGCCTGAAGCGGCTCCGCGCCCTCATGGGTCAGCGCGTCAAGGTGGTGGGCTGGTTCCGCCGCGGCAACACCGCCTGGGTGGATCTGGCCTACGTCCAGGCGGGATCCCAGCAGCTCCACAGCCGTCCCCGCCTGTGGCTGGCGTTGTTCGGCCTGGGAGTCGTCTTGTTCGGTGTCTGGGGGGCCTTCTCTTTTCCCAACCTGCGCTTCTACCTGCGACGGTAGGAGCCGACCGCTAGCGGCGAGAGGCCGTCAACTGCGCCTTGCGCAGCCGCACCGACTTCGGTGTAACCTCCACCAGCTCGTCCTCGCCGATGTACTCCAGCGCCCGCTCCAGGTTCATCTCCACCGGCGCCTGCAAATGCACCAGCTCCTCCCCGCCGGCAGCGCGGTGGTTGGTCAGTTGCTTGGTTTTACAGACGTTCAACTCCAAGTCCTGCGGCCGGTTGTGCTCGCCCACGATCATGCCCTTGTAAACGCGGGTACCTGGCGTAATAAAGAACACCCCTCGGTCTTCCGCATTTTTCAGGGCATAGGTGGTGGCCACCCCCTCTTCAAAGGCGATCAGCACGCCGTTGCGGCGGGTCTCGATCCCCGGCGTCAGGGGACGGTACTCCAAAAAGCTGTGGCTCATGATCCCCTCGCCGCGGGTAATGCGGATGAACTCGCTGCGGAAGCCGATCAGCCCTCGGGCCGGGATGACAAACTCCAACTGGGCCCGTCCGTCCGCGCCTACCATCATGTTCTGCATCTCTCCCCGCCGCTGCCCCAGCCGTTCAATGCAGGCGCCCACCGTGGATTCCGGCACATCCAGCACCAAGCACTCGTAGGGCTCGTAGGGCTGGCCATTTACCTCGCGGAAGATCACCTTCGGCTGCCCCACCTGAAACTCGTAGCCCTCCCGCCGCATGGTCTCCAGCAAAATGCCCAGGTGCAGCTCGCCCCGCCCGGAGACCAAAAAGCAATCGGGGGAGTCGGTTTCTTCCACCCGCAGCGCCACGTTGGTTTCTAGCTCCCGCAGCAGGCGCTCCCGCAATTGCCGCGAAGTAACAAAGGTGCCCTCCTGGCCGGCAAAGGGAGAGTCGTTGACGCAGATCATCACCTGCAACGTCGGCTCGTCCACCTTAATGAGCGGCAGGGCCTGCGGGTTTTCGGGAGAGGTGAGGGTGTAGCCGATGTTGGCCTCGGCAAACCCCGCCACGGCGACGATATGGCCGGCAGTAGCCTCGGTCAGCTCAACACGCTGCAAGCCCTGGAAGCCAAACAGCTTGGTTACCTTGCCCTTGGCAATCGACCCATCTTCTTTGACCACCGCCAACTGATCCCCAAGGCGGATGGTGCCGTTGTGGATCTTGCCGATCACGATCCGGCCCAAGTACTCCGAGTACTCCAGCGTGGTGACCTGTAGTTGCAGCGGCTTGGCCGGATCCCCAATCGGCGGTGGGACATGCTTGAGGATGGCTTCAAAGAGGGGCTTCATGTCCAAGGGGCCGCTGTACCTCCCTTCCAAAAAGGCTTTCAGGTCGGCTTCTTCCAGGGCAAAGCCCTGCAGCCCCGAGGCAAAGAGGTAAGGGAAATCGCACTGGTCTTCGTCTGCCCCCAGCTCCAAAAACAGATCCAGAACCTTGTCGACAACTTTGTAGGGCTCGGCGCGAGGGCGGTCGATTTTGTTGACCACTACGAGCGGGCGCAGGCCTTTTTCCAACGCCTTGCGCAGCACAAAGCGGGTTTGCGGCATCGGGCCTTCGTTGGCGTCCACAACCAACAGACAGCCCTCCACCATGCCCAGCACCCGCTCCACCTCCCCGCCGAAGTCGGCGTGGCCGGGGGTATCGACAATGTTGATCAGGGTTTCGCCGTAGCGGACGGCTGTATTTTTGGCCAGGATGGTGATGCCCCGCTCCCGCTCCAGCGTGTTGCAGTCCAGCACGCAGGCGGGAATGTCCTCTCCCTCGCGGAAGGTGCCCGCCTGGCGCAACAGGGCGTCCACAAGTGTGGTTTTGCCGTGGTCGACGTGGGCGATGATGGCGACGTTGCGGATGGGGAGTGACATAAATAATCAACCCATAAAGTATTGCCCTACAGGCGAGTTTGCCCTAGGGCTGTCTCTATAACTGTAGCGCAAAGAAGCGTTACATTAAGAGATAACAAAGAAACAAGCCGAACTCCCTGGTCGATGCCGACAGGGGCTGCTCAGGGGGTTCTGTCAACTGCGCCGGCAACCAGCCTGGCTCGCCTACATATCGGCGCCGCGCAGGTAAAGCAGCAGAATGACCGCTGGCCCTGCCAGGACGATCAAGGCCAACAGCAGCAACTGCACAAACACTTCGTACTGTCCGAACATGCCCCCAACTCCCAGCGCTTACGTTTTGTATCCTAAGGGCAGCTCTCCCCCTGAGATGAGAGAGCTGTTACAATTCTTCAACACCTGACCCCACTTCACCCCCTGGGGATCCCTAGCGCTCCTGCTGCGCCTGAGACGGCATTGGATCGAGGTTAAACAGCTCCTGCAGAATTTGCATAGCCCTGCGCCGCGCCTCGATGTCCCGCTGGGCCCGCAGTTGCACCATGGGATCATGCAGGATCTTGTTGACAATGCCGCGGGTGAGCGCCTCGATGACCTCCAGGTGCTTTTCGGCGAAGTCTTTGCCCAGGCGGGAGAGGGCTTTTTCCATCTCCTGCTCGCGGATGGACTCCACCTTGTGGCGCAGGCTGGAAATGGTGGGCACCGTCTCCAAGGAGCGCCACCACTCCATAAACTGTTCTACTTCTTCTTCCACCAAGGCTTCGGCGGCCAGGGCCAGCTTTTGCCGTTGGGCGCGGTTTTCTTCCACGATACGGGAGAGGTGATCCACGTTGAACACCTGTACCCCTCTTAGCTTTTCCACGCCGGGATCGATGTTGCGGGGCACCGAGATGTCCACCAACAGCAGCGGCTGATCCGGCTGCAGCACCCCCGCCAGTTGCTCGTAGGTGAGGATGGGCTGGGTGGCGCCGGTGCTGGTGAAGACCAGGTTGGACTCCGCTATGCTACTCAGCAGCGACTCCCAAGGCAATACTTGAATTGGCTGCTCAAATTGCTTGGCCAGCGCTTCTGCCCGCTCCAAGGAGCGGTTGACCACGGTGATATCCACCGCCCCTTTGGCCAAGAGGTGCTGCACCAACAGGCGAGCCATTTTCCCCGCCCCCACCACGGTCACCTTGCCCTGAGAAAGGGATCCCTGCTCCTGCAAGGCCAACTCCACCGCTGCCGAGCTGATGGACATGGCGCCAGTGCCGATCCCCGTCTCGGTGCGGATGCGCTTGCCGGCGGTGATGGCCGCCTTGAAGAGGCGGTTGAGGATGCGATCCATGCCGTTGCAGGCCTGGCCCAGTTGCTGCGCTTTTTTCACTTGCGACAGGATCTGCCCTTCCCCTAATACCAAGCTGTCCAGCCCGGCGGCCACCCGCATCAGGTGCGTCACCGCATCCTGGTAGAGCAGCGTAAACAGGTGCGGGCGCAGTTGGGGCAGCGGGATCCCTTTCGCCTCGGCCAAGAACTGCATCGTCTGTCGGACACCACTTTCCATTTCTGGAGTGACGATGTAGACCTCCAGCCGGTTACAGGTGCTGAGGATCGCCGCTTCCTCAATGTGGGGGTGGGCACGGAGCTGCTGGATCCGCTCCCCCACCTCGGCCTCGGGAATGCTGAGGCGCTCCCGGATCTCCACAGGAGCTGTGCGATGGCTAAGACCGACAACCGCGATAAACATGCCTCTCCGTCGTCTGTACAGCAACAGTTATTAAAAACAGAAACTATGAACAAAAGCAAACTCACCTAGCTAGGACAAGGAAGGCAAGACCGATGTCAAGGGATTGCCTTGTCTCGGCTGCAGCAAGCTTAGGTAACTTTTCTCAGCCTACCTAAACCCTAAGAACAGTATCGAGCCGGTTTTGCAGGATTTTGCTGAAGAGTTATTACGTTTTTTCGGGCGACTGACTGATAGATTTCTTAACTTCCCAAAGGACAAGAGCGACCTTCGCCAGAGGAAAGCCGCCCTTGCCGAGGGAGATTTCGGGCCGGGGATCCGTCAGCGCAGTTGCAGGCTGCGGGGCTGTTGGCCGTCTTTCATATGGATGGTATCCACAAAGCGCACCGTGCGCGACTGGCTGGAGATCACCAAGGTCTCGGTGCGTGCCCCGCCGCCGAAGAAACGCACCCCGCGCATCAGGTCGCCATCAGTAATCCCGGTGGCCGCAAAGAGGACTTCCTTGCCGCTGGCTAGCTCTTCGCATTCCCACACCTTGTCGGGATCCTCGATGCCCTGTTCTTTCAGTTGCCGTCGTGTCTCTTCCACCGGCGGCAGGTAGGTGCCCGCCTGCACCACCTCGGGGTCGTAGATCAGCCGACCTTGGAAGTGGGCGCCGAGGCAGCGCAGCGCCGCCGCCGAGATCACCCCCTCTGGGGCTGCCCCGATCCCCATCAGGGCGTGGATGCCGGTGCCGTTGAAGCCTGCCGAGAGGGCCGCCGAGATGTCGCCGTCGGTAATCAGCTTTACCCGCGCCCCCGCCTCCCGGATTTGGCGAATGAGATCGACGTGGCGCTTGCGGTCCATGACCACCACCGTCAGATCGGAGACCTCCCGATCCAGGCTTTCGGCGATAATCTGAAGATTCTTTTCCGGCGGATAGTCGAGATGTACCTTGCCCTTGGCCTGGGGCGGAGCCGCCAGCTTCTGCATGTAGATGTCCGGCGCGTGCAGAAGGCCGCCTTTTTCGGAGATGGCCAGCACCGCCATGGAGCCGTTTTGGCCCTTGGCCACCAGGTTGGTGCCTTCGCAGGGATCCACGGCAATATCGATTTCCACCAGCTCTTCCACGCGGCAGAACTGCTCGGCGTCCGGGCGCGTACAGATGCCCACCTCTTCCCCGATGTAGAGCATGGGGGCCTCATCGCGGGTTCCCTCCCCAATGACGATGCGGCCGCGCATGGGGATCTGGTTCAGTTTCTCCCGCATGGCCTCGACGGCCACCTGATCGGCGGTCTTGTTGTCGCCTTTGCCCATCCAACGGGCGGCGGCGATGGCAGCCTGCTCCACCACTTCGATGATCTCTAGCCCCAACTTGTTGTCCACGGCGTGCCCCCTTGGTATGTCGGAACGATGAAGGCCAATTAAGGATATCTTCAGACTCTTCCCCTCAGTTTACCAGGCGGGCTTCTTCTCGGGATCCCCTTGCCTCAGCTTTCATAAGCTGAGAAAACAAATCGGCCAAAGTCAAGCAGAAAGAGCGATCCCCGTCTTGCCCGTTGGCTATTGTCGGCTGGGGATCAAGAGTGATAGCCTGGCTTAAAGCCAATAAGTTTTTCTTAAGGCGATTAAAAAAACGCAATGAAAAGATACGTTTTCGTCAACCGTTCTCAGCAGGTTCAGGTCATCCGAACAATTCCCGGCCACTGGGAGCGCACCCTCTTCCCCGGCCAGTATGCCATTTTCGAGGCAGAGCCGGACGACTACCTGGAGGTTTATAGCTGCTGCTGTTCTACCACCATTTTGGAAGAGCGCCACCCCTGCCGCCGTTTGTTGGACTCCTCACTGCCTGAGGCTGACCCCCACCTGGACAGGCTGGCAGATGCAGTGAACGGATGAATCAGCTTGGGGATCCCGGCTCCTGAGGCCGAGCCTCGGTTTCCTCGCAGGGCAGCTCGGCAGAGGGGGCATCGGGAGGACGGGTGAGGCAACTGCCTCGCGCGGCGTCGCGAAAGGTATCGATGCGCTCCACGCAATTGTGATAGCCACAGTAGGGGCAATAGAGGCGATCCCCTGGCTGGGGCTCCACCACCGCCGGCAGCGGTCACAACAGAAGTGGTAGAGAAACTCCAGCGCCACCCTCATGGCAACCGACTCCCTGACCTGGCAGAGCCGAAAAACGGAAAGAAATGGGGATCCCCTGGATCGCGGCGCTCCAGCTTAGCCAGCCAGTAAGACAAAGTCATTATGAGTATGGTATGTTAGGTTTAGTTTACATTTGTACTTTACCGTAAGGAGCGTCGACTGATGTCTCAGGAAGGATGTCTGCGGGTGGGGCAGCCCGCTCCCGATTTTTCGGCCACTGCCGTTTACGACATGGAATTTAAGACGGTGAGGCTCTCCGACTACCGGGGCAAGAAGTACGTGGTGCTGTTCTTCTACCCCTTGGACTTCACCTTCGTCTGCCCGACGGAGATCACGGCTTTCAGCGATCGCTACGACGAG
Source organism: Synechococcus sp. RC10B2 (assembly GCF_047502635.1). Lineage (NCBI taxonomy): Bacteria > Bacillati > Cyanobacteriota > Cyanophyceae > Synechococcales > Synechococcaceae > Synechococcus > Synechococcus sp. RC10B2. The sequence goes on along the minus strand of NZ_JANSHO010000086.1, from coordinate 35,072 downwards.
TTTGCCAAGCTGGACACGGAGATCCTCGGCGTCTCGGTGGATAGCGAGTACTCTCACCTGGCCTGGATTCAGACCGACCGCAAAGCCGGAGGGGTGGGCGAGCTGAGGTATCCGCTGGTCTCCGACCTGAAAAAGGAGATCAGCGCCGCCTACAATGTCCTGGATCCGGCGGCAGGGGTGGCTTTGCGCGGCCTGTTCATCATCGACAAGGAAGGGATCATCCAGCACGCCACCATCAACAACCTGGCCTTTGGCCGCAGCGTGGATGAAACCCTGCGCACCCTGCAGGCCATCCAGTACGTGCAAGCTCACCCCGATGAAGTTTGCCCGGCCAACTGGCAGCCCGGCCAGAGAACCCTGAACCCCGACCCGGTGAAATCCAAGGAGTTCTTCGCGGCGGTTGCCAAGTAGGCTTGTCCAGGCCCTGTCAGGGATCCCGGGTTTTGACACTCCCCCGCCTGAAGGCGGGGGATTCTCACGTAGTCCATAAACGGACTCGTAAAGGCGCTGTCAAGACACCTCTAGACAGTTCCGTGTAGGTATGCTTTGCTGGAGCTTTTTTTTTAGCAAAAGGCAGCCCGACAAAGGATCCGACTCTTCTCAACATGACCTTCCGCCTCCCCTCTCCCTCGGGGAGAGGGGCCGGGGGTGAGGGCTAACAGCGCCGAACCCTTTCAAACCGGTTGCCAGTGGAGACGAACAAATGTGGAGACGAACAAATAAAGATCCCCTGGGCTGGCCAGGGGATCCGACAAGACAGAAAGACAAAGGTCGCCGGAATTAGTCCCAGGGTTTCCCGTTGGTGAATTTGTAGGTAACCGGCTCTTTGTTCTTGCCGATGTTGTGATCCACCTTGCCGACGGGCTGGCGCCCCTCGTTGACCTTCTCGGGAAAGACACCATCCTTGGGATGCACCAGTTCCGGCTGTCCACCCGCCGGGATGCGGAAGATCTGGTAGTCCTTGATCTTGAACTCGGAGATCAACTGAGCGCCGAGCGCCAGGCACTGCTCTTTGCGGGCGAAGGTGAGGTAGTTTTTGCCCTCCACCATCTCGGCGGCGCCGCCGGTGGGCATTTCAAACACTTGCCCCGGCTTGCCTGTCCAGGTGATCACATATTTTTCTTCGGTTTCGGCTGCGCTCAACAGCCCTCCGGTGGATCCCCCGAATAGGGGCAACTTTGCCCCCTGACGGGGATCGCCTTCCATCACAGCCATAGCCTACCTTCTCGTCGTCGTTTGCGTTGTTGGGCCGCGCTTGGGGTTGAGGCGCGGAGCACTTTGAATGTACCATCGGCCCGATTTTTGACCCCAGATCTGCCGGCGAACTGTAATTTTTCGTAGCAGATCCAGCTCTGGCGCGGGCGGATCCCGGCTTACTCTCTGAGCCACCATAGAAGCAGGCGGCAGAGCCCCACGTTTGCAACAGGAACGACGCCCATGGCCCAGTGGTCCCTCCATCCCAGTTCCCAGTCCAACGCCAGGGTTGTCCTCATTCCCACTGCCTTTGGCCCAGATACGCAGGCGCCGCTGGCCATCCTCAACGCCGGTGCTGAGCTGTGTGCTTTTGAGCCGCGGTTGGGGATCAATGTGGATGAGATAGCAGTGGCGCAGTTGCCGGGGCTGGTGGATGAGCCGCCCTATGGCATGTGTGAGGCGGCGGTTATTCAGGCTTGGCGACGACAACAGTGGCCGGTGCTGTTGCCTTCGGTCTTGGCGGCCAGTTGGGGAGCCATTCGTGCCCTTTGGAAGCACTACCTCGCCCTGAGTGTGGTGCATTGCAGCGCCCATGCCAACCTGATGCCGCCCGAGGAGATGACCCAGCCGGAGCAAGATATGGGCTATGGCAACGCTGCCTGGGTGGAGTTGCTCTACCAGCATAGGCTGCCGGTGGTGCATGTGGGGCTGCGCAGCGGCAGTGCCCGCGCCTACGCCTGGCTGAAAAACCACGCCAGCCCGATCTTTTGGGCCCAGGATGGCTGGGATCCGCAGCAGGTGGTGGAGGCTTTGCCGGAGCAGCCGGTGTTTTTGGTGGTGGACTGCAGTGTGCTGGATCCCTCTTTGGCGCCGGCGGTGCACCACCCGGAGCCGGGGGGGCTGAGTTGGTTTCAACTGTTAACAACCTGTGAGGCCATCTTCGCCGCCCGCCCTGTGATCGGCCTTTCCTTGGGAGGAGTGGCGGTGGGAGCGGCGACGCGGCCAACCGCCCGCGTGGTGGCCCGCCTGCTCAATTGGCTGCTGGCCTGCTACGGCCTCTACTCCCTGAAGCTGGCCCCCAACCCCGCTACGCTCGAACGGCCCGAAAATAGATCGCGAACCTCTTGAGCCCGGCTTATGAAGGCTTTCTACCGGCAGGTGCTCTTTCCGAGGTTGCTGGATTGGGCTCTGGCCAGCGAGCGTCTGGAGAGCTATCGGCGGCAGCTTCTGGCCCAGGTGCGGGGAGCGGTCTTGGAGATCGGCTTTGGCACCGGCCTCAACCTGGCCTGCTACCCAGAGCACATTCAAAAAATTACAGTGGCAGATCCCAACCCCGGCATGGGATCCCTGGCCCGCCGCCGCATCGCGGCTTCCTCCATCGCCGTCGATTGGCTGGTGGCGGACGCCCAAGAGCTGCCTTTTTCGAACCAGAGTTTTGACAGCGTGGTCAGCACCTGGACCCTGTGTAGCATCCCCGATTTGGCCAAGGCTTTGGGGGAAATCCGGCGGGTGCTGCGGGTGGGGGGCAAGCTGTTTTTTCTCGAGCACGGCCTCAGCCCGGATCCCCAGGTGCAAAGCTGGCAAAGGCGTCTCAACCCTATCCAGAGGGCGATCGGAGATGGCTGCAACCTAGACCGAGATATGGCTGGCCCTGGCAACCGTTAGCCTGCCCTCAACTAGCTCTTTGATTGGCGTTCTCCCCCCTTTCATCCCCCGTATACGGGGGGAAAGGGGAAGAGCGGGATCTGCGCCGCCAAGGTTTCGGTCAAGACTCCGCTAGACTAAAACCTGTACCTGGCAATTCCCACCTTCTATGGGCGATCCTCTCACCCCTCAAGTTAGCGAGCGCATCTGCAAGCACATGAACGAAGACCACGCCGATGCCCTAGCGCTCTATGCCAGAGTCTTCGGTCAGGTGGAAGGGGTGACCCAGGCCCGCATGCAGGCTATCGACTCGGAAGGGATGGACTTGCAGGTAGAGGTTGACGGGACCATACAAACGCTGCGCATTTCCTTTGATCACCCTCTCAAGGATTCCGAAGATGCCCACCACACCCTGATTGCCATGCTGAAACAAGCACGCGCTCGGGTTAAGCAGGACAGTGGCTAGGCTGGGTAGGCTGGGTCTCCTTGCCCGTGCACCCGTCTGAGGCCACAGGCAAGGGACGGAGCTAGGTGGCCTGCTGCAGGAGCAGATCTAACTTGCCCTGGGCATCAAGGGCGTAGAGGTCGTCGCAGCCGCCGATGTGCTGGTTGTTGATAAAAATCTGGGGTACCGAACGGCGCCCGTTGGCCCGCTTGGCCATCTCCGCTCGCGCTGCCTCGTCCCCATCGATGGCGTATTCGATGTACTTGACTCCCTTGCGGTCTAGCAGTTGCTTAGCGCGAATGCAGAAGGGACAAAAACGCCACGTGTAGATCTCAACGGCCATAGGGAGATAACCAACACTTTCACACACTTTTACATAGCTTAACATTTCTCCGAGGCCGGGATCCCTTAGTTGGCCTCCTTCCAGTTGTGGCCAATTTGAATGTCCACCACCAGCGGTATGGAAAGGGGCACTGCCTCTTCCATTTCTCTTTGAATGAGGGGCCGTAAGTCCTGCCATTCGGAGGGCTCTACTTCAAACACCAGCTCGTCGTGAACCTGCAAAAGCAAACGCGAGCGAAAATGCTGCAGCTTTTCCTGCAAGCGAACCATGGCCACTTTGATGATGTCTGAGGCGGATCCCTGGATGGGGGCGTTCACGGCAGCCCGCAGCTCAGCTTGCTTGCGATGGCCCGACAGCTGAGACAAATTGGGGAAATAGCGACGGCGGCCCAAGATGGTTTCCACATAGCCATGTTCTTCCACAAAGGCTTGGGTGGCGCGGAGATAGGCAAAAACGCCGGCATAGCGCTCGTTAAATCGCCGCAAAAATTCCTTCGCCTCCGCTAGAGAGACGCCGGCAGTGCGGGCAAAACGCTGCGCCCCCATGCCGTAGATCACCCCATAGTTAATCGTCTTGGCCAGGCGGCGTTCTTCGCTGGTTACTTCTTGTTTTTCAAAGAGCAAGCGAGCGGTAAGGGTATGCACATCTTCCCCAGAGCGAAAGCACTCGATGAGGGTTGGCTCTTGGCTGAGGTGGGCCAGGATGCGCAGCTCAATTTGCGAGTAGTCAGCCGAGGCCAACAGCCATCCCTCCTGGGGAACGAAGGCCTGGCGAATGCGGCGGCTAAACTCGCTGCGGATGGGGATATTTTGCAAATTGGGGTTGGAGGAGCTGAGCCGGCCAGTGGCAGTAACGGTCTGGTTGAAGCTGGTGTGCACCCTACCCGTATCGCGTCTTACCAGAGCCGGCAGCGCGTCCACATAGGTGGATTTGAGCTTGGCCAGGGTGCGGTACTGGAGAATGGTTTCAATGACTGGGTGATCCCCTTCCAGCTTCTCCAAAACCGAAGCATCGGTGGAGTAGCCGGTGGCTGTCTTGCGAGTTTTTCGGATATCTAGCTTTAGCTTTTCAAAAAGCAGGGATCCCAGTTGTTTGGGAGAGTTGAGGTTAAAAACCTCGCCTGCTTGGGCGTAGGCTTTCTGCTCCAGAGTCTGCAGCTCTTTCTCCAGTTCCTGAGAAAACTGCTTGAGAAACTCAGTGTCGATGCGGATGCCGACCCACTCCATTTCTTCCAAAACGTGAGCCAAGGGCAGCTCCACCTGGATAAAAAGATTCCAGAGGCGTGGGTCAGTTTGCTGTAGCTTTTCGGTGAGGATGGGCACCAAACGATAGGCGCAGTAGGCGTCGGTTCCGCAATATTCTGCCACTTTGGCAATGGGCAGATCGGCAATGGAGTCTGCTTTGCCCAGCAGCTTTTCATAGCTGGTGGTGGGTAAATTTAGATAGGTAGCTGCCAAATCAGCCAAGTTGTGGCTAGCTTCTGGATTGAGCACATAGCTAGCCAACATGGGATCAAATTGGATCCCTTGTAGGCGGATGCCATGAGCGCGAAAAATACTGAGATCATACTTGCAGTTTTGCAGGCTTTTGGGGCGACTGGGATCCTCCCAAATGGGCTGTAGGCTCTGTTTGACTAGGTTCCAGTCCAAGTTGGCTCCCTGGCGGTGGCCAATGGGCAAATAGGCAACATCCCGCTCCGACCAACAGCAGCCAATCCCCACCAGTTGGGCGTCGCGGGGATCTAGACTCGTGGTTTCCGTGTCCCAGGCTACGATCCCGGAGCAAGCCAACAGCTCCTGCCGCAACAGCTCCAACTGCTCAGGGGTATCCACAATGCGTACCGGCGGCAGAGAAGGGGGGGGATGTGCAGCAAAATCAAACCAAAGGGCCTCGTCGTCGGCAGAGCCATTCTTTGAACCTGTCCTGGCTTCAGGGACTTGGGCTGGGATCCCGCCCAAAGTGGCTTGCAGCTTGCGCACTTGAGCAATGAAACTGCGAAACTCTAGTTTCTCCAAAAGCGGCAGCACTTCCGCCGGGTCAAACCCGGTCAGCCTCATGCTCTCCCAGTCGGGCAAAAGGGGGACATCACAGTGAATCCGAGCCAGAAATTGGGAGTGCTGGGCTGCGGTGATCCCTTCCTTGAGGTACTGCTGGACTTTGCCAGGGATCTCCTCCAGATGGTTGAAAATCTCCTCCAAGCTGCCGTAGCGCTGCAAGAGCTCTGCCGCTCGCTTGGGGCCGATCCCCTTGACGCCGGGAATGTTGTCGGAGGGGTCACCACAGAGGGCTTTGTAGTCGACCACCTGCCAAGGCCAGATGCCCAATTTCTCTCTGACCTCTTGGGGGCCAAATTCGCTGACGCGATCTTTGCTGTTGAGGTGCAGAACCCGAATTCTTCCCTCGCGGTCAATCAATTGAAACAGATCCTGGTCGCCGCTTAAGATCTGCACCCGATACTCTTGGGGGGCAAGCCTGCAGAGCGTACCCAGAATATCGTCGGCCTCAAAGCCGGGCACTGCCAAAATCGGAATGCGCAGCGCCGCCAACACCTGCCTGAGGTTTTCCACATCCTCAATAAACTCCGGCGGCGTTTCCGGACGGCCTGCTTTGTAGGTTTCATCGGCCTCGTGGCGAAAGGTGGGCCGCCGGGTATCAAAGGCAACAGCTATGTGGGTGGGGGGGTATTTCTCCAAGACCTCCAGCAGCGATTTCAAAAAGCCAAAGCTGACACTGGTCGGGATCCCGGTGGAGGTGCGCAAGCCCCCCTCGCGGCTATGGGCAAAGGCGTAAAAAGAGCGGTAGGCCAGGGAGTGGCCATCGACCAAAAGGAGCGTCTGAGGGTGGGAAGCCATCGGCCAAGACCAAGAACTGAGTCCAGCCTATCGTTTGCTGCCCCCTAGGGCCGCCAGGGAAACTGGCGAAAGTTGGGAGGACGCTTCTCCAAAAAAGCGCGTCTGCCCTCGGCAGCTTCCTCGGTCATGTAATACAAGAGCGTCGCGTCTCCCGCCAGCTCCTGCAGTCCCATCTGGCCGTCGCAATCGGCGTTGAAAGCGGCCTTAAGGCAGCGGATAGCAAGAGGACTGTGTTGGAGGATCTCCCGCGCCCAGCGGATCCCTTCGGCTTCCAGTTCCTCCACCGGCACCACCGCATTGACCAGGCCCATCTCCAGGGCTTGCGCTGCGGTGTACTGGCGGCAAAGAAACCAGATTTCGCGCGCTTTCTTCTGGCCCACCACCCGCGCTAGGTAGCTGGCCCCAAAGCCGCCGTCAAAGCTGCCCACCCGTGGCCCGGCCTGGCCAAAGATGGCGTTGTCGGCAGCGATGGTCAGGTCGCAGATGAGATGCAAAACATTGCCCCCACCAATGGCGTAGCCGGCCACTAGGGCAATCACCACCTTGGGCAGGGAGCGGATGATGCGCTGGAGATCCAAGACGTTAAGACGGGGAACCCCAGCCTCATCCAGGTAGCCGGCCTCTCCCCGCACGCTCTGATCCCCGCCGGCGCAGAAAGCATACTTTCCATCCGTATGGGGCCCGGCGCCCGTCAAGAGCACGACTCCAATACTGGGATCCTCCCGCGCATCCAGAAAGGCATCAATCATTTCGACGATGGTCTTGGGGCGGAAGGCATTGCGCTTGTGGGGCCGGTTGATGGTGATCTTGGCAATGCCATCCGTCTTCTCGTAGAGGATGTCTTCGTAGAGCTTGGCCGTCTGCCACATGGTGTCCAGAGTCCCAACTGCCCTCCCATTATCCCGCTAGGGGGTGGCCCGGAGGAGGGATCCCAACAGCCCTTCCAGGGTGTACTCCTGAGCCACCACATCTACCCGCCCTAAGACCTTCTTGCAGGTTTCCGCCGTTTTGGGGCCGATGGCAGCAATCTGGACCGGTGGATCCCAGACTTCAGGGCCTAGCCCTGCCTGGCGCAGGAGGTGGGCAAAATGCTGCACCGTTTTGGAGCTGGCAAAGGTGAGAATATCCACCTGGCGGGTCTTTAGGGCTTCCAGGACTTGGGGATCCGCCGCTGCCGGACAGGTCGATTGATAAGCAGCCACCTCCACCACCTCGGCTCCGCGTTGCCGCAGCCCTTGCACCAGCTCCTCCCGTCCTCCGGATTCGACGCGGGGGAAGAGGATGCGCTGCCCCTGCACCGGCTCCGGCCAAATGGGCAGCAGGGCCTCGGCCACAAACTCAGAGGGCATCAGATCCGGGCGGATGCCGTACTGGGCCAGCACCGCCGCCGTTTTGGATCCCACCACCGCCACCTGTAGGGAGTGGAGCGCCCGGCTGTCTCGCCCCTGCTGCTGCAGCCGCTCGAAGAAAGCCTGCACCCCATTGGCCGAAGTCAGCAGCAGCCAGTCGAACTTCTCCAGGTTGGCAATGGCCGCGTCCAAGGGATCCCAACTGCTAGGCGGCTGGATGACCAGGGCAGGCATTTCCAGCACCCGCGCCCCCTGAGCCTGCAGCAGCTCGCGCAGAGCCGGCGACTGCCCCTCAGCACGGGTGACCAGCACCGTCTTGCCTGCCAAAGGAGCCGGTGGCGGCAACGGTGGGATCCCCGGCCCAAACTCCTGCCGCAGCCGCACCACCTCGCCCACCACCAGCAGGCCGGGCAACTTCTCCCCAGCTTCTGGCCCTTCCCCCTGTTGCAGCTCTGCCAGGGTGCCCACCCAAACCTGCTGCTCCGCCTGCCCCGCCCCCCAGATCAAGGCCACGGCTCGCTGCGGTGGGATCCCCGCTGCCATCAACTGGGCCGCAATCTGCTGCCGCTGCCGGGATCCCATCAAAATCACCAGCGTATCCAACTGGGCCAGAGCGCCCCAGGGCAGAGCTTCCAGCTCATGGGCAGTCAGCACGGCAAAGGCGCGGCTCAGGTGTTTATCGGTCAACGGGATCCCAGCCCACAAAGGGCCGGCTAGGGCCGACGACAAGCCCGGCCAGATCTCAAACGGACAGCCTGCCTCCCGCAGGGCCTGCACTTCCTCACGGGCGCGGCCAAAGATCAAGGGATCCCCCGACTTGAGGTGGACCACCTGCTTGCCTTCTCGGCAGCGCTGGATGAGCCAGCGAATGCCCTCCTGCAAACCCGCTTCTCCGGAACGTCGCCACACCTGGGCCTGCGGGGACAACTCCGCCAACAAGCGCTCGTCCACCAGCTCGTCCACCCAGACTGCCTCGGCCCGCCGCAGGATCTCCAACGCCCCTTGCGTCAGGCCCGCCCGCCCGCCCAGCCCCGCGCCCACCAGATACACCTTGCCCATGCCGCACCCCTTATCTTGCCCTCTACCTGTTGATCCTGCCGCAAAAGCGGGATCCCGCTCCCCTCTCCCTCTGGGAGAGGGGCTGGGGGTGAGGGTCCTCAGGGAGAGGGGTTGGGGCCACTTGGGCCAAGCTGAGGCAAAAACCGCCTGCCTGCGAGATACTGAAAGCGTTGCAGCCTGAGGATCCCTGCCCATGTCTGGTGTAACTGCAGAGCTCTGGCCCCGGCGGCGCTTTCTGGCCAGTGGAGCTGCTCTAGTGGCAGCAGCAGCGGGATCCCGTCGCTCCCACTCCCGGCCCCTGCGCCTGGTGACCAACTGGTATGCCCAAGCGGAACACGGCGGCTTCTACCAGGCCCTGGCCCTAGGCATCTACGCCGACTATGGCCTGCAGGTGGAAATCCGCATGGGGGGAACGGCGGTTAACGTGTTGCAACTGCTGGCCGGGGGAGCGGCAGACTTTGTCCTCGGCGGCAGCCCCGAGGCCCTAGCGGCTCTGCAGTCAGGGATCCCCGTGCTCACCGTGGCCGCCTTTTTCCAGAAGGATCCCCAGTGTCTTTTGGCCCATCCGGGGGTGGGCATCGAGCGCCTAGAAGACCTGCGGGGCAAGCCCATCTGGGTCTCTCCAGGGGCCAACCTCACCTACTGGCCTTTCTTGCGGGCCAAGTTTGGCTTTACCGACGAGCAAAAGCGCCCCTACAACTTCAGCCTCACCCCCTTCCTGCTGGACAAATCCTCTGCCCAGCAGGGCTATGTCACCTCCGAGCCCTTCCGCGTGCGCCAGGAGGGCGGCTTTGATCCGGTCGTCTTCCTGCTGGCCGACTACGGCTATTCCCCTTATGCTACCACCCTGGAGACCACCCGCCCCTTTGCCGAACGACACCCTGAGGAGGTGCGAAAATTTGTGGCCGCCTCCATCCAGGGTTGGCAGAGCTACCTGGAGGATCCCCGCCCCGGCAACCGCCTCATCCGCCAGGACAACCCCAACATGAGCGAGGCCCTTCTGGCCTATGCCCACCAAGCCCTGCAAGACTACAACCTCCTCACCGGCGGCGACGCCGCCACCCTGGGGATCGGCGCCATGACCCACCAGCGCTGGCAGACCTATTTTCAGGAAATGGTTGCCCTGGGAATTGTCGAAGCTGGCCTGAATGTCCGCCAGGCCTACAGCCTCGACTTTCTCCCCGGCCCCACCGCCTGAGGGATCCCACCTCCCTCCATCACCGCCAAGCTCTGCAGCCGCGGCGATCCCTGCATCGCCAGCTCATGGCGCCGGTGCATCTGCTCTGTCAGCAGGTAGGCCAGAGGCGGGTAGCCGCTCAGCCGCTGCCGCGGGTGGGGCAGACGGTCGTTGCCAAACGTGCGGCGGTATTCCTCCGAGTCGATAAAGGCATTGACCATGGCTTGAAAGCCCTGGCGCACCAGAATGTTGTGATAGGCCGCCACCTCCTCCCTGCTGGCCGGCGCCCGTCCCAAAAAGTGCTTAAAAGCCTGCTCCACACAGCGGGTGTTGCAGCCGGCACTGAAAAAGAGCTGCCGGTAGAGCCGGGATCCCCCAATTTGGCGAACCAAGCGCTTGATCCCAATTCGGCCCCGCAAGAAGTCCTGCTCGATCTTCTCCAGCTCTCCCGCCTTCTCGTGCTGGTAGGGCTGGCGTTCCAAAAGCTGTTGGTAGGCGGCCCGCAACAGGTTTTGCAACAGTTGCGGATCCCGCTGGCGTAGTTCCATAGCGATAGCTCCCAAGCAACGCGACCGACAAAAAGCGATTAGCCAAAAGATCGACTTAAAGAAACGATGAAGATAGAGTTGCTCGATAACTTTTACAGTCGGCAGTAGCCCGATCCAAAAATTGTCAATGCCAACCTGGAACCCAATCGAGCAAAAGCCCTACTCAAGATTTATCTTGTCGATAAGATGAACTGGGGAAGCTTGCGATAAATATTTACGAGAAGGCCACAGTTTTCTCGGGTTTACGTGATTCTACTTTCCAGCTTTCTGGATGGATAACTTTTCCGTATCTACTCGTAGTTAAAGATTATGACATTTTGATTCTTCCAGCCTGGTCAAAATCCAGAATACGAGTAGAAACTGATTTTCCGCTTGCATTGCTTTTGCGGCAGGGCGTGCCTGTCGGCAGAGGTTTTGTTTGCTTTGAACTTGGGGATCCCGCCTATGGTGAAACAAATCCGGCTAGAGCCCCTATCCCGCGTCTCGGAGGTGGATACCTACAGCAATTTGCTGTCGGCCATTTTGTCGGAGGAGCTGCAGGTTTCGCGGGAATGCAACGGTCGCGGCCTCTGCGCCACCTGTCATGTTTACGTCAAAGAGGGAATGGAAAGCCTCACTCCCATCACCCCCCGCGAGGCCAAGACTCTGGAGACCATTACCAGCGCCCGCAGCAATTCCCGGCTGGCCTGTCAGGCGCGGGTGGTTTCCGATGGCGTGGTGGTGGAGCTGCCGCCGGGGATGTACGTGAACTCGCTGAGGGATATCGAAGTGCTCATCGGTCGGCGGGCCGAACAAGACCTGCTGCACCCACGGACGGGGAAGGTTTTGGTGGAGCAGGGCAAGATCATCACTCGCTCTACTGTTAAGCAGCTAGAAAATGAGGACTTCCGCATCATTGGCAATACGCTGGCCCAAACTCGGGAAGTTTGATGGATTGTCGATATTCAGGGATCCCTTGAGCTCGGCAGGTGTTGTTTTATAAACAATCAAACAAGAGTTGAACAATGTTGGATTCCTCAGATAGCTGACCAAGTTTATCGAATGCTTAGCCATTCATTTTGTTGACTCATTGGCATTGTCTGGCCCAGTTGATCCCTACAAATCCCACCAAATCCTGTTGCTTTGCAATCTAGAATTATCCATTTTTTATCAGGAGAGCGCCATGGCCACCACATCTCGACCGGATCCCCGTCCCGCAGTCACCATGCCGGTGGGCCGCGACAAGCACGCTCACTACAGCTACCGCGATTTCTTCCGCTTTAACCGAGAGCAAGGCACGATTATCGACTGGAATAACACCCAAAACCTGCTGCTTAGCGAAGACTTCATTGTCGGCCTGCAGGCCGGCCTAGAGCGGGAAGTGGGCGATGCCTCTGCGGCGGTGATGTACACCATCGGCAAGGAGTGGGGCGTCCGCGATGCCCAGCACTTTTCCCAGTGGTACGAGCGGGAGTACGGGGTTGGGGTCAAGCAGTCCAACCTTTTGTTTTTGCTGGAGACCTGGTGGTGGCCCTTTACGGCGCAAGGGTGGGGCAAGTGGGAGGTGGAAACCGAATCCAAACAAAAAGGGTTCTTGTTCATCAACCTGTTTGACTCGATGGTGGCCCGCACCCTGGGCGACGTGGGCAAACCGGTTTGTCACCTCTATGCCGGGCTGTTTGCCGGATTTTTCTCTGCCATGACCTCCCGTGAGCTGGCCTGCATCGAGATCCAGTGCTACGCAATGGGCGAAACCTACTGCAAGTTTTTGCTGGGCAGCCAAGAGCGCATCGATGCCGCCAATTTCTGGATGAGCGAAGGGGCCAGCGCCCGCGAGATCGAGCAGCGTTTGCACCAGTTGTGAGGCTTGCTTGTGGCTTTTGAAGGCTCTCTGGGATCCCTCGACACTTTGGAGAAACGCCCATGGTCACCTTCAACTTAGACACCGATCTGGACTTAACCCAGCCGCTGGCGGTCTTTTTGCAGGGGTTGAACTGGGATAACCGACCCCCGGCCAAGGCTCCCTTTGCTCAAGAGCCGCCGCCGCAGTCCCCCATGCTCTTTGCCCAATCGGTGGGACAGTTTTTTGCCGGCTGCAATTGGTCGGGCATCTGCCTGCGCCCAGAGCTGCCGCCAGAGGATCCCTTTACCCTTGAGGATTTTGCCGCTTTGTTTGGCGGAGCTTTGCTTTAGCCCTGCTTGGCCCCAACTTAGGCCTTGCTTCCTCGAGCCGCTCGATCTTTTGACTCGTATCGCGTTTTTTAAGGAGACCTCACCCATGAACGACCTTCGCCCTTGGCCGGAGCGCATTGCCGATCGAGAAGGGGATTACCTGACACCCGACGATCTGCAAGATCTCATCCGCTACGCCCTCTCGTTTCCAGAGCGGCTGGATCTCTACCAAGTCTTGCAACAACAAGAGCGGGCGTGGATCGAGCAGGTTCTGCAACAGCACGGGTACACCGGCGGGGCAGAATCCTCTCTTACCCCCGCTCAGCGCCTCTTGGCCCGGCAACTGGCCTTCTGCCTGCGCTCCCTGGGCTTGAGCCTGTTGCTGGGGGATCCCACCCCTCTGCAGCAGGGGACCCTTGGCGCGATGGAACAGTATTTGGGGCTGCCGCAGGCGCTGGATCAACTAGGTGCAGTGGTGCAGGGATCCCTGTCAGCAGAGCAATGGGAACTGCTTGCCCCCTACTGGCAACTCCTGCGGGCTACTGGGGATCCCTCTTCTGCCCCTTTGCCTAAAGCCAAGGCAGAAGGGGCCTCGGAACCGGCACCTACCCTGATGGAAATGTTCGCGTAAGACCAGCCAACGGAGGCTCCCGATGATGCTGATGAATTCAAGCGTGGCCGAGCTGATGCAGCAAAGCGAGGGTCGCTATCTGCGCCCAGATGAGTTGAAAACCCTACACGCCTACGTGGAAGGGATCCCCAAACGAGTCCGCCTGTATCAAGTCCTGCAGGCCAAGGAGCAGGAGCTGGTGGATTGGGTGATGGAAAAGTTCCAACAGATGATGCCGAATTTGCCCCGCCAACATGGGCACCTGGCCTGGGAGCGCTGCCGCCGCGACCTGATCATGGTGTGGCGCTACTGCTGCCTGGCTATGCTGCTCAATGACGAGGATTACCTGCGGGATAAGTTGCTCTACTGGCTGGAGACGATCCTGAAATCTTTCAAGATGCGCGACCAGTGCCAGCCCGCCTACAAGTTGATGCTCGACTCCCTCAGCGCTGTTTTCGGCCCCGAAGAGAGCGAGTCCATCCGCCCCTACGTGCTCTTGGCCAAGTCGATGCTGGTCAACTAGAGTCCAGAGGACAGCCATGACCACCCTGCAAGAGCTCCTGCAAGACCAGATCCTGCCCGGCCACTGCTTCAGCCCTGCCTACTACATCCGCCCCGACATCCACAGCGGCCTGCTCTACAGCCGGGGAGGATACCGCCTGGCGGCCTTTCCCATGCCCCTCTTGGAAGCCATCTACGCCGGCTTGCGCTACGAAACCGGCCAAGCCACCCGCGTCATCCTCTACAACTGTGGTCGCGAGTGGGGAGAGGCGTTTTTCCGCCGCATTGAAGACGAACTCTCCCGCTACTACCAACAGCCGTTGCAGGAATTGCCGATGGGGATCTTCCTCGATGCCCTCAGCGATCTCTGGGCCACCCACGGCTGGGGCCGCCTGGAGCTGGATTTTTCCGCCGCCGACCGCGGCCTGGTTCAAGCCAAGATCCGCAACTCCGGCTTTGCCCTGGCTGCTCGTGCCAGCCTTAGGCCGGAGGAACTGTCTGCGCGGCGGGAGCCGGCTGGCCATCTGGAGGCGGGCATGCTGGCCGGCCTCTTCTCCTTGCTCTCGGAACGGGATCTAGTCTGTGTGCAGACCACCTGCGAGTCCCTGGGGGCCGACCTCAACCGCTTCCTCATCGGCACCGCCCAGCGCCTGCACAATTGTGAAGAATGGGTGCGCAAAGGCCTCTCCCACGAGGAGATTTGGGATCGGCTGGCCGCCGGTTCCTAGGGAGGGATCCCTGCTGAAGACCCATGTTTCCAGGCTGGCAGAGAAGGAGAGAATTGAATTTTTCTGGGTCTTAAGACTTGTAAAGACAAAGACAAATCTCCCTGCTCAATCTTTCATCTTTTGCAAAGTTTTTTGGGCTCCTCGGCCAGTAGGTCCTCAACTGAGCAGCCGTCGAGATCCCAATTGCTAAGAAAGTTAGCTGTCCTTAGGGATCCCTGCGTAATATATTTTTTCACACGCTCCCCTACAAATTCGCCATCCTAAATATTAGCTATTCCAAGTCTTGAGCAGTTGCGAAGGGGGAGAGGCAATGAATGCTCAGCAACGGAGCCAAATCATCGCTTCGGAGTGGATGATCGACAGCCAAAATCCGGTTCATTCCATTTCCCGGCTGAAGCGGCGGGCAACTTACTCCGACGTTACCCTTTGGTGGCTGGTGGTGCAGCTCAATCTGAGCGAGCACAACTCCATTCATTCTGATCCTCGCTAGGATTGACAGCCCAAGGAGAGTCGGTTAGAAGGGAATTCCAGCCCAAAACATCCTCACTCACGAGTCCAACTCGAAAGTTAAAGCAAGCTAAAAAAACAAAAGAAGAGCTGAAACTTGAGGTAAGCAACTTCTCAAGCAACAGCTCTTCCGTTCAAGGCGAGACCAATAGAGAGAAGCGGGGATCCCGATGCTCCCTAATCTGTCGGGGGCAAAGCCGCCACCTGAGCCGGTTGCACCGGCAGGAGGGGCCGTTGCACAATTTCCGTCGGCAGGGCACTGCGCAACTGAGCAGCTACCGCCACCGTTGTAACGTCGTAGGTTTGGGTAGCCAGCCGCGGGTAGAGGCCAATGCCGAGAATCGGCAACAGCAGACAGAGAGCCACCGCCATTTCTCGCGGGCGCAGATCCCCCAGGTAGTCTTCCAACACCAAGCCGGGATCCTGAGCCCCATAGAACACCTGCCGCAGCATAGAGAGCAAGTAAATGGGCGTCAGAATAATGCCCACTGCCGCCAGCAGAGCAATTCCTGCCTTGAAGGTCGGCGCATAGGCATCGCTGGTGATCAAGCCCAAGAACACCGTCAGCTCGCCCACAAATCCGCTCATTCCGGGTAGCGCCAACGAGGCCAGGGATCCTGCTGTAAACAGGGCAAAGGCCTTCGGCATTTGCTTAGCCAACCCGCCCAACTTGTCGAGGGCAAGGGTGTGGGTGCGCTCGTAGGTGATCCCCGTCAGGAAGAACAAAACCGCAGCGATCAGACCGTGGGAGATCATCTGCAAGAGGGCGCCGTTGAGACCTAGCTCCGTAAAAGCGGCAATGCCGATCAAGACAAAGCCCATATGGGCAATGGAGGAATAGGCCAAGCGCCGCTTGAGGTAGTTTTGCCCCAGGGCGGCCAGGGCTCCGTAGACGATGTTCACTGCCCCCAGCACCGCCAGCACTGGCGCGAAGTACACATGCGCCTCCGACAAGATGCCCACGTTTAGGCGGATCAGGCCGTAGCCCCCCATCTTGAGCAGCACCCCGGCCAGGATCATGGAAATGGGCGCCGAGGCTTCGCTATGAGCATCCGGCAGCCAGGTGTGCAGCGGAAAGACCGGCAGCTTCACCCCAAAGGCAATTAGGAAAGCTGCATACGCCAAGATCTGGAGAGCCAGCGGATAGGACTTGGCCCCCAGCTCTGCCATCTCCAAGCTAAAGCCCTCGCTGCCAAAGGCCATCGCCAGGGATCCCACCAGAATGAAAATAGAGGCGGCAGCGGTGTAGAGGATAAACTTGGTGGCGGCGTACTGGCGCTGTGGCCCACCCCAGATGGCAATCAGGAGATAAACGGGCACCAGCTCGATCTCCCACATCAAGAAAAACAGGAGCAGATCCTGCGCCAAGAACACGCCCACCTGGGCGCCGTACATCAGCAGCAGCAGGAAGAAAAACAAACGCGGCTTGTGGGTGAGATTCCAAGCCGCCACGATCGCCAAAGTCGTAATCAAGCCCGACAGCAGCACCAGCGGGAAGGAGAGGCCATCCACCGCCAGCGACCAGTGGAACCCAATCTGGGGAACCCAGGCGTAGCGCTCCGCCAGTTGCAGCGAAAAATCCCGCAGGTCGTAGCGCTGCCCGAAGACATAGACCATCAGGCCCAAATCCAAAGCCCCCACGGCAAGGGCATACCAACGCGCCCAGCAGCTCTGGGGAAGCAGGGGGATCCCAAAGGCACCCAGCAGTGGCAGCAGCACCAGGGCCGACAGCCAAGGAAACTCAAGAGGACTGCTCATGATTGAGAATAGGTACTTATACTCAACATCTCAATGATATGAAGCTATGTAAACAAATGGAAAGCAACCTTTACAAAAAAATCTGCGCAAGAGCGCAGACCTGGACAAGGTTTCTCTGATGGTAAGCATCAAGGCTTGGCAAGAGGGCGGCAATGGCGGCCCGAGGGCAAGCTGCGCTGCCCCAATGCCTAGCTACTCATCTTCGGCAAAAACAAAGCGGTGCAATTCGTCCAGGGTGGGCTCTGGGCTTTCCAGGGCAAAAAGGACTGCGTCTTCCACTACGGCGCTCACTTTCTCGTGAATGGCCTGGAAGTCCGCCTCAGTCATCAAGTTGTGTTCCAAGGCGTAGCGCTCCAGGCGTTTGATGGGATCCCGCTGCCGCCAAAATTCCTTTTCTTCGGGGCTGCGCAGCTCGTCGGGGTCAGCCAGAGAGTGGCCGCGGAAGCGGTAAGTGAGGCACTCCAGGAGAGTGGGGCCTTCTCCGGCACGGGCGCGGGCGATGGCCTGCTGAGCTGCTTCCCGCACTGCCAGCACGTCCATGCCGTCTACTTGGTAGCCGGGCATGCCAAAGGCGGGGCCCTTGAGGTAGATGTCGGTTACCGAGGTGGCCCGTTTGTGGGCCATGCCAATGGCCCAGAAGTTGTTTTCCACTACGTAGACGATGGGCAACTTCCAGAGGGCGGCCATGTTGAGGCATTCATAGAACTGGCCGTTGTTGCAGGCTCCATCCCCAAAAAAGCAGACGGTCACCTGGTCGGTGCCGCGGTACTTGGCCGAAAACGCTGCTCCCGTCGCCACCGGGATCCCTTCGGCCACAAAGGCATAGCCCCCCAAAAAGTTGTGCTCTGCCGAAAACAGATGCATGGAGCCGCCCCGACCCTTGCTGCAGCCAGTGGCCTTGCCGAAGAGCTCCGCCATCACCGCTCGCGGCGGGATCCCAGCGCTGAGGGCATGCACGTGATCTCGGTAGGTGCTGCAGATGTAGTCGGTGGGCTTGAGCGCCTTGATCACCCCCGTGGACACAGCCTCCTGCCCGTTGTACAGGTGCACAAAGCCGAACATCTTGCCCTTGTAGTACATCTCGGCGCACTTGTCCTCAAACAGGCGGCCCAGCACCATGTCTTCGTAGAGCATTCGAGCCTCTTCGGCGGAGATGCGGGGACTAGCCACGGGAGGGGTAAGTTCCTGAACCATTCTGAAATTCAATTGAGGGTAACCCGTTCTTGCGGCTTTTCAATTATCCCACGCTCAGGAACACCTGCGATCCCGCCAACTGGAGATCGAGGGGGATCCCAGCGGTAGACTGAAAGGTTAAGGCAGGAGGCATTGCCGTTGCAGCAGCCACGTCGAAGTCAAAACTCCGTCCCGCTGAGGCGAAGGCCGCAAGAGCAGGCATCCTGGCAAGGGTCTCGGGTGGCTGGGATCTCTCCCCCGAACCGGAACGGCTGGCCAACATAGCGGGGTGCGCCTATGGGAGCCCGTTGGGTTAGCGGTTTCGTGGCGGTGCTGTTTGCCCTGACGGTTACCCTGCTAGGGGGCTGGTACTTCACGGCAGCCCTTGGGCTGATTATTTTTCTGGCCCAACTGGAGTTCTTTCGTCTGGTGCGGGCCAAGGGCAATGCGCCGGCCATGCGCACCACCATGTTTTCCAGCCAGGTGCTGGTGATTTTGCAGCAGGTCAAGCCCGAGTGGACCAGCCCTGCTTTTATCGTGGCGGGATCCATCATCTGTTTTTATTTGCTCTTTAAGCCCAAGGTGGCCACCATTGCCGATATTGCCACCTCGATTTTGGGGTTGTTCTACTGTGCGTTGCTGCCCAGCTTCTGGATTCGGGTCAGGGCTTTGTCTTTTGCGCAAGGGCTGGGCAAAGGCCTGTGGATTACGCTGTTGGCCATTGGCTGCGTGATCGCTGCCGATGTAGCGGCCTACCTGTGTGGTCGGGCCTTTGGGCGCACCAAGCTCTCCATCCTCAGCCCGAAAAAGACGGTGGAAGGGGCGGTAGCCGGGATCGCAGCCAGCATGGCCCTGGCTATGCTGGGAGCCCACTACCTAAACTGGCCCTGGAGCTGGCTGAGCGGCAGCGTGCTGGGGTTTTTGATTGGGTTAACCAGCCTGCTGGGGGATCTCACCGAGTCCCTCATGAAACGGGATGCGGGAGTAAAAGACTCCGGGGATCTCATTCCCGGCCACGGCGGCATTTTGGATCGGGGCGATAGCTACGTCTTTACCGGGCCGCTGGTGTTTTACTTTATGGAATGTCTGGAATGGCTCAACGCTTACTCTGGGCTCTAGAGCCATCTCGTAAGCCTGCCAAAACCCAAGAACGCACACCAGTTACAAGTGGAGGAGTCCTCAATTCAAAATGGCTTGGCACTGGGGAGCCTCTAAAGACTCGTCCGGCAAAATGAGGTATCCTGGAGGCGCAGTCACAGGCACGAACCCCTCCAAGTTCAACTCGGTTTCGTCGTAAACCACCAGTTGGCTGATACTGAAAGTGTGATGTTTGTCTACCTCTACCTCGAGAATGCGGGCTTTTCGCTGGATAATCTGGGGGGTTTCTACTTCTAGTTCAGAAGGGGCCAGAGGGCGATCTAGGCCAAACACGAACTCTCCACTTCGACCGACGAGAATTGCCTCCAGGCTACCGGCCTTTCCTGCACCTACAAAGCAAAAAGAGTAGTCAGAGTGCGGGGTAAAATACAGGCCTATCAGGGGTAGTGAAGGCGGCCAGGATTGTTCATCCGGATGAAGGCGAGCACTGAAGCAAGCTTCATAACCTGCCAGAGAGCCTGGTTCAAAAGGCTCCCCACGACAAAGTAGGATGTCTCTCTCTGATCTGATACATTTACGCTGAACACTGCTGAACATCACTGTTCAACTATGCAGCGATAGCATTCTGTTTGTTTCCAAACAGAATGGCGGTATCCCGCAAAGCTTTGAGTAGAATACCCAAAGCGCAGTTTCCGTGTCGTCTTACTACCAATTTTCTGCTTTGCTTTGGCTACCATGTTGGCAGACTCGAAAGTAAACAGAAAGATCAACTGGTAGTAATCCGTACTGAACATATTATACATTATTTTCAGTTCAGTATAGTTGAGCTTATTATTGACTAGAGTCATGCTCTTCCAGTCCTGTTGCGCCAAGGCAGGGATCCCAGGGGATAGAGCCATCAGGGCCATCAGTACCGTTGCCGTCAATGATCTGAACATAACGCCGTACCCAAACGCTGAGGATGTCAGTACCCTAGCTCGGAATCCCTCTCTAGCTGTGTGATCGGGGTCAAGACCGATGGGCCACTCTACCCCGAAGGGCAAAGGAAAGGGTTGAACTGCTACTCTATAAAGATAAAGTGATTCATCCTTCTCAGCCGTTGGCCTATCCTCCCTATGACTGCTGCAATTTCCTCCGCCAACCTGCCCAGCCAGTACAACCCCTTCGAGACCGAGCCGAAGTGGCAGCGCTTTTGGGAGGAAAAGGGGTTTTACGTGGCGGATCCCAAGGCGCCGGGGGAAGCCTTCAGCATGGTGCTGCCCCCGCCCAATGTCACGGGCAGCCTGCACATGGGCCATGCCTTTGCCTTTACCCTGCCAGATGTGGTGGTGCGCTACAAGCGCATGCGCGGCTACAACGTCCTCTGGCTGCCGGGCACGGATCATGCCAGCATTGCCGTGCACACCATTCTGGAAAACCAACTGCGCCAGGAGGGCAAGAGCCGCTTTGACCTGGGCCGCGAGGCTTTTCTAGAGCGGGCCTGGGCTTGGAAGGAGGAGTCGCAGGGCACCATCAAAAGCCAACTGCGGCGGCTGGGCTTGTCGCTGGACTGGACACGGGATCGCTTTACCCTCGATGAGGGGCTGAGCCGAGCCGTTACAGAAGCCTTTGTCCGCCTCTACGAAGCAGGGCTCATCTATCGGGGCGAGTATCTGGTCAACTGGTGTCCGGCCACCCAGTCAGCGGTCTCCGACATCGAGGTGGACAACAAAGAGGTCAAGGGCCACCTCTGGCATTTCCGCTACCCCTTGGCTGCCGACCCCAGCCAGTACCTGGTGGTGGCCACCACTCGCCCTGAGACGATGCTAGGGGATACAGCCGTGGCGGTCAACCCCCAAGACGAGCGCTACCGCCATCTCATCGGCCAGTTCATTCGGCTGCCCATCAAGGATCGCCTTATCCCCATCATTGCCGACGAGTATGTGGATCCCACCTTTGGGTCTGGATGCGTCAAGGTTACCCCAGCCCACGACCCCAACGACTTTGAGATGGGCCAGCGCCACCAGTTGCCCTTGATCAACATCCTCAACAAGGACGGCACCCTCAACGAGAACGGGGATCCCTTCACCGGCCTGGATCGCTTTGTGGCCCGCGAGAAGGTGGTGCAGTGGTTTGCTGAGCACGGCCTGCTGGAGAAGGTGGAGGAGTACACCCACAGCGTGCCCTACAGCGACCGCGGGGGTGTGCCCATTGAGCCGCTGCTCTCCATTCAGTGGTTTTGCGATGTTTCTGGGATGGCGGCCCGCTGCTTGCAGGAGGAGCGGGAACACCACAACCCCCGCTTTATTCCGGAGCGCTGGACCAAGGTTTACACGGGCTGGCTGGAGAAGCTGCGCCCCTGGTGTATCTCGCGGCAACTGTGGTGGGGGCACCAGATCCCGGCCTGGTATGCGGTCATCGACGGCCAGCTCCCTGAGGATCCGCAGGCTTTTGTGGTGGCCCGCAACGCCGAAGAGGCGTGGGCCAAGGCGCGGGAGAAGTTCGGCCCCGACGTGGAGCGGCTGGAGCGGGATCCCGATGTGTTGGACACCTGGTTTAGCTCGGCGCTGTGGCCTTTTTCCACGCTGGGCTGGCCGGAGGAGACGGAGGACTTCAAGCGCTACTACCCCACCTCCCTGATGTCTACGGGCTTCGACATCATCTTCTTCTGGGTGGCCCGCATGGCCATGATGGGAGTGCAGTTTACCGGCCAGATCCCCTTCAAAGATGTCTACATCAACGGCCTGGTGCGGGACGAGCACGGGGCGAAAATGTCCAAGTCCAAGGGCAACGGCATCGATCCCATCGAGCTTTTGGACAAGTACGGCACCGACGCCCTGCGCTACGCTTTGGTTAAAGAAGTGGTGGGGGCCGGCCAGGATATCCGCCTGGCCTACGACCGCAAGACTGGCGAGAGCGCCAGCGTCGAGGCGGCCCGCAACTTTGCCAACAAGATCTGGAACGCCTCCCGCTTTGTGCTGCTGAACCTAGAGGGGCAAACCCCCGCCCAACTGGGATCCCCGGCTCCGGAGGCGCTGGAGCTGGCCGATCGCTGGATCCTGTCGCGGCTGCACTCCACGGCCACCCAGGTTATTGAAGAGCTGGAAGCCTACGGCCTGGGCGAGGGGGCGCGGCTCTTGTACTCCCTGATTTGGGATGACTTTTGTGACTGGTACATCGAGCTGGTCAAGCCGCGGCTGCGGCGGGAAGACCCCACCTCCAAGCGCACGGCACAGCAGGTGTTGGCCAGCGTGCTGGAGACCATCCTCCGGCTGCTGCACCCCTGGATGCCCCATATCACCGAAGAAGTCTGGCAGCTCCTCACCCAGGCCAACCAAGCCACCTCCATCTCCGTCCAGCCCTATCCCACCCCCGACCCCAGCTGGGTTAACCCGCAACTGGAGCGGGAGTTTGGCTTGGTCACCCAACTCATCACTAGCCTGCGCAACCTGCGAGCGGAAGCTGGCCTCAAGCCCCATCAGACCATCACTGCCCTGCTGGTTACCGAGGATCCTGAGGAGCAGCAGATTCTCACCGCCGCCCAGGCCTACATCCGCGAGCTGGCCAAGGTGGAGTCCTTAGAAATCACGGGATCCCTGGCCAGGGATCCCAAGCAGGTGGCGGCTGCCGTAGTGGGCACAGTGCAGGTGGTGGTGCCCCTGGCAGGGCTGGTGGATGTGGAGGCGCTGCGGGCCAAGGTGCAAAAAGATCTGGCCAAGCTGCAAAAAGAAGCCCAAGGGATCCGCGCCCGCCTGGAGAACCCCAATTTCCTCAGCCGGGCCAACCCCGAAGTGGTGCAGGCCAGCCGCGAGCAACTGGCGGAGCTGGAGGCCCAGATGCAGCTTTTGCAAGCCCGCATGGAAAAGTTGGGCTAGAGCAGTGGGGAGCGCTCTCCTTGGCGGCTCTTGCCCTGGGCAGCCGACTTTCGTAGCCTCGAGCTTAATGGCACCGGCTATTTTTGCGAAATTGCAGTGGCCATTCCCCATCTCTGTGTTACGATAAGGCTTAGCTCGAGATAAATGTCGGTTGTAGCGTTCGGTTCTTCCGGTCTGGACGGGTTTTCACGTTTTGTATTGGCAGACGGCTCTCCGAATATCTCGCTTGTTCCTCTCTCTTTCGGAGATCGTCGATGTCGATTTATGTAGGTAACCTTTCCTTTAAGGTGACGGAAGCGGAATTGACCGCTGTGTTTGCCGAGTACGGTTCTGTGAAGCGGGTGCAGATCCCCACCGACCGCGAGACGGGCCGCATCCGCGGCTTTGGGTTTGTGGAAATGAGCTCTGAGGCCGAAGAGCAGGCTGCCATTGCCGCTCTGGATGGCGCGGAATGGATGGGCCGCGACCTCAAGGTCAACAAGGCTCGCCCGCGGGAAGAACGCCCCACCTCCGGTTTCCGCTCTGGTAACGGCGGCGAGCGGCGGCGCAACTTCCAATCTCGCTATTAACTCGCTATTAAAACGTCAACCCCTCACCCCCGGCCCCTCTCCCAGAGGGAGAGGGGGGTTGGGGATCGAGACAACGAGCCTTTTCTTGCAACTAAGCCGGCGGTTTGTCCGGCCAGGGCTCTGTCAGGTCAACGGCTAGGGGATCCCAGTCCCAGCCCCAGTCGCGGGCAATGGCCTGGGTGAGGCCCAACTGGCCAGCGCCCGGGTAGCGGGCCAGGGCCAACAGGAGATCCACCAGTTGCTCGCCAGTGGGGGTGCGGCCAAAAATGTGCAGCCCATCCCGGATCTGGGATTCTTTGAGCTCGCAGAGGTAGCCATCGAGGCGGCCCCAGTCTTCCTCTTTCTCCAGGTTGAACTGCCAGTCCAGCTGCTCTCGGCGAACCAGCTCTTGGATCTGGGCGCGAATCAGGGGGCAGCGGCCCGGATCCATCTGCTGGGCCTCGTAGTACTCGTCCATCAGCCGCTCCAACTCTGCCAAGGGGCCGTAGAGCTCGGCGCGGGTCAGGGGCGGGGTGAGGTGGTCGAGGATCACCGCTTGGGCCCGCCGCTTGGCCTGGGATCCTTCGCCGGGGTCGTTGACGATGAAAGGATAGAAGTGGGGCAGAGGCCCTAGGGCAATTTCTGGGTAGCAGGTGGCGGAAAGGGCGGATCCCTTGCCGGGCAGCCACTCCAGGTTGCCGTGCTTGCCCACATGCACCACCGCGTGGACGCCGAACACCTGGCGCAGCCACAGGTAAAAGGCCAGGTACTCGTGGGGTGGCACCAGATCCGGAGCGTGGTAGTTCAAAGAGGGATCCCGGTCGTAGCCCCGCGGCGGCTGGATCCCGACAAAAACGTGCTCCAACTGCAGGCCGACAATGGGGATGTCGTGGGCAGGCGGATCCCCCCACTGCCGCAGCAGATCGCCTTGGACAGCGGCAGGCAACTGGGCAAACCACTCCCGATAGAGGGCAGCCGGCAGCACCTGCCGCGCCGGGCGTAGGGATCCCAGCGGATCATAGGTTTGGCCCTGGGTTAGCCAGCGGATGAGCTCATCTCCGCTCTGGGGCAGTGGACAGGCGCGGTAGCCGGCTTGCGCCAGGGCTTTGAGGATCTCGACGCAGCTTGCCGGTGTATCCAACCCTACCCCATTGGCCAGCCGCCCATCCCGGCTGGGGTAGTTGGCCAAAATCAAGGCCAGACGGCGCTGCTCGGCAGGGGTGCGCCGCAGCTTTACCCAGTTGGCCGCCAGCTCGGCCACAAACGCCACCCGATCCGGCACGGCCTCATAGGCCATGATCTCCGTCTGCAGGCGGGGATCCCACTGTTGAACCGTCTTGAACGAGATGGCCCGGCTGAGGATGCGCCCGTCCACCTCTGGCAGCACCACGTTCATGGCCAGATCCCGCGCCCCCAAGCCTCGCGTGGCGTTCTCCCAGCGCTCCCGCGACCCGCTGCTCAAGACCACCTGCACAACCGGCACATCCAGCTCCTGCCAAAGGCGAACATCGGGCTGCTCGCTCTCCAGCCGAGCGAGGGAAAAACTGGTGGTGTTCAACAAAAGTTCAATTTGGCCGCCGAAGTGCTCCCGCATGGCCTGGGGCAAGTCCGGCTCCTGCAGGCTGTAGGTATAAAGACACAGCGGCTGCAACCCCCGCTCCTGCAGGGCTTCGGCCAGGACATCTATGGGCTGCGTATTCCCCGCCAAAACATGGGCCCGGTAGAGCAGGATCCCTACCTTGGGGGCGTGGGGATCCCTGGGCAGGGGGGGATGGTAGATCCCCAGGCGGGGCAGCACCTGCGGCTCCGGCACGGCGTACTCCTGCCCCAGGAACTCCCTGGCCAAGAGTTTCAAGCAGGCCGCCACATTGGCCGCCCCCCCTTCCAGCCAGTACTGCCACACCCGGTCTGCCACCGCTAGGGGCACGGTGGAGTGGCTGACCAAATCCCAGTCGGGGCGGTCATCCCCAGGGATCACAATCAGGGTGGATCCCGCTGCTGCCGCTACCTCTTTGGCCACCTCCAGGCCATAGCTCCAGTAGGCCCTTCCCCCCAAAAGGCGAAGGAGCACCACCTGGGCCCGCCGCAACACTTTCTCGGCGTAGTCGTCGATGCTCAGGGGCTGTTGCAACTGCAGCAAATTGGCCGCCCGCACCGCTGGAAAATCAGCCGGCAGCAGCCGCATCGCCGCGCTCAAGGCCGTCAGATCCGTGTCGGCTGCCGACAGGACAACGATGGGGGCCGGATCCTGCTCCAGGAAAACGACCCCGCCTTGCGAAGGATCCCATCCCCCTGGCAAAGCGGCTATCCGATGCATAGAGCCAGCGCCAAGCGCTCCGCCAGTAACTTCTCCTCAGCGTACACCTCAGCTTAGCGACCGTACTTAAGCACAAAAGCAGCCTGCCCGCCGGCGCTGGTCTGGCCGGGGAAAGTTCCCTGGTTGACACTCCCACCCAGGGGATTCTTACGCAGCCCAAAATGGACTCGCGAAGGCGCTGTCAAGACGCCCCTAGACAGTCCTTTGAGGCATAACCTCAAAGTTCTGCTTACTTCGGACTTAAGTTCCTCCAGGTTAGTTATTGCCGCGCGGGTTTTGCACCGCAGTAGGTTGTTTTCCTGGAGAAGCTCTGTACTAACTATAACAAAGAAGCAACTAAAGTTGCTCAAGGGCTTTTCCGCCCCGCACTCAAGTACGGGGCTACCAAGCTATCCTCTTGTGTACTTGCGCAAGAAAACATCGCTGCTCCCCGCCGAGCTTTGGCCAAAAAAGTTTCCCTCGGTTACCCCTGCCACCCAAACATTTCCCTGGGCATCAATCGCGATGGCGCGGGCTTCGTCAGAGGAAGGGGTGCCCAACTGGCGCAGCCAAGGGCCGCGACCACACCCAAAACCTAAGCCGACACAAGCTAAGCCGCCCAGAACTGCTCTAGCCAGTGCCTGTCTCCTGCTCATAGGCCCTCTTTTCCGAGCTACTCCCCGTTTCATTCCCTCCCACACCCCTGTCTGGTCGAGGGCAATCAAATCCTCCGCTGGAATATCCCTGACTTCTTGACTATAAGCTAGTCGTTCTCTTTGCACCTCTTCTTCTTGGTCTCTCGCACTGCGGTAAGTCTTTTTTTAGAGTCATTCCTTGCTTTTTCAAGAGATTGTGTATCGTGACGGTACTCACATCAATCGCTAAGCCCTCCCGCAAGAGTTCTTGATACTGCCACAGGTAGAAGTCTGGTTGTTCCGCAATAATTGCCATCACTTTCTTGAGAATCTTCCCTCAAAGCGATCCCCGCCCGGAAGGGCTAGGAAGAGCTGAAAATCCTCTTCCCTACCATTGTGGGAGGTAGCTGTCATTAGCAAGAAATGGCGCGTTAGCTGGGAGAGCAACTTACCTAGCTTATAGCGCTTGGTTTCCTTGACTTCTCCGCCGAAAAAAGAGGCCGAGAGCTTGTGAGCCTCATTGACAGCAATCAAATCCCAATCTGTTGCCTTCAGCTTTTCTTGCAGCGCCTCATCTCGGCTCAGTTTATCCAGCCGGGCAATCAGCAAAGGGATCTCTTGAAACAAATTTCCCGTTCGCGCAGCTTCAATCCGCTGCAGCACTAGGCTGCCAGGACAGACAATGAGACAACGGTGCAGATTGCCGCGAATCAAGAGCCCCGCCATAACTCTCTTGCCGGCGCCGGGATCTTCAGCCAGCAAAAAGCGCAGCGGCTGCCGCGTCAGCATTTTTTCATAGACGGCGCTAATCTGGTAGGGCAGAGGTTCCGCCAGGGAGGTATGAACTGGAAGTAGGGGATTGAAAAGTGGGCTAGACGAATTCGTTAGGCTTCGGAAACCAGCGGGAACAGAGCCTCATCTCCCTTGAAGTTCCAGAAAAATCCCTCGGCTACAACTTCTGGGGCCGTCTCTTTGTCCCGAAACACTCCCCCGACTAAAGTCGGGGGATTCCTACGCAGTCCACAAGCGGACTCATCAAGTCGTTGTCAAGACGCCCCTACACAGTTCTCTAGGGCAAAGCCCTAAGGTTCTGCTTACTTCGCTGAGCAACGCCCCCACCCCAGGCACTGGAAGGAAGAAAGCCGGGATCGCCTACAGAGATAGGCCCAGCTTCAGTCCCAGCAAAGCATGGGCGAAGAGCACGCAGAGGATGAGGCTGCCTAAGTAGGCATGGGTGGTGCGCAGGGCCTCGCGGTTGCCCCCAAAGCCACTTAGGGACAGGGCACCGTTGGCTGCCAACAGCAGCAACACCAGGGATCCCGTCCAAAAATGGGGGCTGCTCAGCAGGGGCTGGCCCTGCATGACCAAGGAGAGAAGGCCGCCGGTGTAGCCTAGGGCAATGAAGGTGGCCATCCAAGGGGCCAGCTTGCGGTGATCCCAAAGCGGCTTTTGGGCCGATTCCGGCAGGGATCCCTCGGCTGCTAGGCGCAAGACCCGCCCCCGCCAGCCGGTCAGGCCGACAAAGCTGCCCATGACCACTACCACAATGCCCATCATCAAAGGATGTCCCCATTGCACGATTGGCTGGGGCAGGTTGAAGCCGGCAAAAAACTGGGCCACTGGCTGCAAGGCGGCCGTCAACCTCTCCGAAGTTGCCGACAGATCGGGCAGAGCCACACTCAGCATAGGGATCCCTCCACCTTCGGGACAACTACAACTTCTTAACAAATCTACAACAAACCCACTTTCGATGACAGATGCCGGCGGGAAGCTTCAGGGGGTGCAGCCGCAACGGTAAAATGTCTAGCGGTGAAGCCGTGGTCGGCCACAGATCTTCGGCTGCCGCCTGCTGATGAGCAAAACGGAGTTATTCACATGGCCAAGTTGTTGTTGGGGGATCAGTCCTTTGAAGTTGAGCTGCTGACGGATGTGCCCACCAATTGGCCTGGAATTAAAGTCATGTCCAAGGGCGCCAAACTGGATATCCCAGCAGGAACAGTGGTGAGGGTGGAGTCGGAAGATGACCATGTAACCGGCTCTTACAAGGTGGTTTATCGTCTGGCTCCCGCCTATCCTCGCAGTTGGCGGCTGCTTCTGGAGCGGGAGAGTGCCGCTGCACCGCAAGCGGAAGCGGCTCCAGCGACCAAACCTGCTCAGGTTGCCCCTTCGGCAGCCTCGTCCCTGCCCAACAGCGACAAGATCTTCACCATCAAGGTAGCCGGTCTGGTGGGAGGGGGCGTGCGCAAAAGCGTTGTCGAGTACAAAGTGCCCTTCAGCCGCCTTTCTCAAGAAGTAAAGCGGATTACCCAAAGGGGGGGCAAGATCGTCAGCATTACGGAGTCCAATTTGTTGAGCAACCTCGACTAACTTGCCTGGAAGGCATCTGGGGCGGTGGGCTTTGGCTCTGCTGCCACTTCTATGGGCTGGGGTGCTACCTGGGCGAGGAAAGGGATCCCTGGGCGTTTTGGAGGGAACCACGGGCAAGGGCTTCCCTATCCCCAACCAGGAGATGGGGGTGGTAGACTGACGTTGGTTTTGCCGGTGAGGAGGAGGACATGACGTCTCGACAGCCGCCGACGCGCCGGGGCGGCCATCCAGTTCCTAGGGCAAAAAGGGGATCCCCCTTCCTGGGCCGAAGTCTTTCTAGCTCTGCGCAGCGACCGCCAACCCAGTTGCGCTTCCGGCTGCTCCGCTTCTTGGCTTTGTTGACCACAGTGCTGGGATTTGGGACGGGAGCCCTGGTGGCCTGGGCCACTGCCCATCCTGGTTGGGTGAGCCGCCTGTCGGGGCTGCTGCCACCCCCAGCCGAGTTGCCAGCGCCTCGGGCCGAGGCCAAGGCAGCCCGACAGCGCCCGCCCCTCCCCCAACAGCCGCAACTGCAGCGGGATCCCTTTGCGTTGGATCCCTTGGCCAGCCTCTCCTACGTGCCCGCCATCATGTATCACGATGTGGTGGCCGGCCGCAAAGAGGTTTGGTTTGACACCACGGCGGCGGAGCTGCGACAGCACTTTGAAGCCATCAAGCAGGCGGGGCTGATTCCCATCCACATCGACCAGCTTTACAAACACCTGCGGGACGGGGATCCCTTGCCGGAGAAAGCCATTTTGCTCACTTTTGACGACGCCTACCTGGGCCTGTACGAGAACGCCTACCCCCTCCTGAAGGAGTACAACTACCCCGCCACCTACTTTGTGCAGACCGGCTTTGTCGGCGTGCCCACCAGCAAAGATCACTTCACCTGGGATCAGATGCGGGAGATGGACGCCAGTGGGTTGATCGACTTTGCCGCCCACACCGTTAACCATCCTCCCGACCTGCGGGTGCTAGACGACAACCGTCTGCGGCGAGAGGTGTTTGACTGCAAGACCAAGCTGGAAGAGGAGCTGGGCCACCCCATCCACTACTTCGCCTATCCGGAAGGCAATCGGGACGAGCGGGTAAAGCAATACCTGGCCGAGGCGGGTTACTGGATGGCCTTTACGATGGATCCCGGCTTTACGGGACAGTCGCCCAACTTGCTGGAGGTACGGCGCTTTAACCAGTTTCGCATCACCGAGGCCATCATCGGCGCCCGCACCTTCACCCTCAGCCGCAGCCCCGACTACTGGCTGGATGTGACTCAGCCCCTGGCCCCGACCGATGAGGTCATTGACGGGGTGAGGATCCTCACCATCCGCGGCGGACGGGCAGCCACAGTGCACGCAGAACGGCGCTACGAGGTAAGGACCCTAGTCCAGCGCTACCAGGCCGATGCGGGCATTAACGGCAGCTTCTTCTCCATTCCCTGGATTAACTCCGCCAGCAACGTCATGGTGGGGCCGGTGATGGCTGCCAACCACAAGACCTTCATCCCCGGTCGCCCCGAAGACGACAAGGTGGTGCGCGGTCGCCCCCTGGTGCTGCTGGGCAGGGATCGGCTGCGCTTTGTGCCTTTTGATCCCGACACGATGACTCAGCTCGACAACCTTCGCCAGCTCATGCCGGATGTCACGGACCTGTTTGTGGCGGGCTTGTGGCTGGTCAAGGATGGCCGGGCCCTTTCGCCAGCGGAGATTGACTCGTTTCGCCTCTCTAGCGCCGCCGAGTTCCGACCCCGCGCCTTTTTTGGGGTGGACGACCAGGATCAGGTGGTAATCGGAGTTACCAAAACCCACGTCAACGCCGCCATCCTGGCTAGCCTATTGCCCAAAATCGGGATCCGCGAGGCGGTGCTGCTGGACTCTGGCTTTAGCACTTCGTTGGTTTACCGAGGAGAAATTCTGGCCACTGGCCATGCCGGCCCCAACCAGCCCAGCCGCCCGGTGCCCCATGCCATTTTGCTCTACGACCTAACCCGTTTGTGGAGGGAGGATCCCCAGCAGCAGGCAAGCGCCAACTCTCCCGGCAGCCGGCTGGAGGGGCTGGTGCAGTTGCTCCCCAGCGGCGACCAGGAAGTGGCCAAGGCGCAGCTGGAGAGCATCCTGGCCGGCCAGCGCACCCTCAAGCGGGGGGAGCGGGGCCCGGCCGTGGTGGCGGTGCAACTGGGCTTAAGCCGCCTGGCCGCTCAGCAGGGACGGCTGGATCTGCTCCCCTCTGGCCCCGATGGGGTGTATGGCAATGAGGTGGCCCAGGCAGTGGCAGAGTTGCTGTTGACCGATCGCGTCAGCGGGACGGAGTCCTTAGCTGGGGGCGGTGAGACGGGATCCCCGCAAACAACCCCCACTCCCCTGGTGGCGGGAACGGCAACCCTGTCCCGATCGCGTCCGTGGGACGGAGTCCTTAGGGTGGATGCCATCGATGCTCAACTGCTGCAACGCTTACTGGAGCGGGTTAATCTCGCCCCAGCCTCTGTGTTGGTGGATACCCGTCTGGAGCGGCCAACTTGGCCTCTGGAGCGCAAGCCGACCCGGAAGCTGCTGCCGAGAGCGGCTCTGGATTGACATACTCCCCACAGCCATAGCTGCAAAGAGTTGGTGAGCGCAGCGATTTAACCTCAAGCTGAGGCCAAAGCCAGGCTAGGCCCCCCTGGTTTGCAGGGTGAAGTTTCTCCCGGCAGAAGCCAGGCTGGTCGCGACTGTTGCGCGTGAAAGTGGCCGAGCGGGGTTGGGATCTGGGGGGAGTGAGAGATATCCTTTCTGGGGCGAGTTCTGCTATCCTGCTTTCAGGAATCTTTAACCTTTCTGATTTTCTGCCGCCTTTGATGGTTGTTGCTTCGGCCTCTCTTGCTTCAGCAAATCTGCCCCGCACTCTTCTGCCGGCGGAGATCGCCCATCTAGACAACCTCAGCTACAACGAACAGGGTTTGATCCCGGCCATCGTGCAGGACTACCTGGACGGGACGGTGCTGATGATGGCCTGGATGAACCGCGAGTCGCTGCAGAAGACTCTGGAAACGGGCCGCACCTGGTTCTGGAGCCGCTCCCGCCAGGCGCTGTGGCCCAAGGGGGAAACTTCTGGCCACGTGCAGTGGGTCAAGCAAATCCGCTACGACTGCGACAGCGACGCGCTGGTTATCTTGGTGGAGCAGGTGGGAGAGGCGGCCTGCCACACAGGGGCGCGAAGCTGCTTCTTCCGCACTCTCCCCGAGAAGGAAGGGGATCCCATGCCGGCCGCCGATACCCTGTCGCAGGTGTTTGCCGTGGTCAAGGCCCGCCAGGCGGATCCCCGGCCCGATTCCTACACCAGCAGCCTGCTGGCCAAGGGAGACAACGCCATCCTGAAAAAACTCGGCGAGGAGACGGCTGAAGTGGTGATGGCGGCAAAAGAGGGAGACAAGGCAGCCCTGGCCCGCGAGGTGGCGGATCTCTGGTACCACTGCCTCGTGGCTCTTGCTCACTATCAGGTAGATGTTAGGGATGTCTATCGCCAGCTCCAAGCCCGTCGTTCCCCTCAGTGAAGGTGCTCTGTCCAAGGGAGGGGAGCCGCTTTTGGAGGAGATGGATCAGCCCCCAGCCAAGACCCCCTTGGAGTTGCAGGCCGGGCGACGGGGCCAGGTGGATCTGGAAACCGATCGGGAGACGTTGGCTTGTTACCTGCGGGGCCATGGCCAGTGGATCCAGCGCTGCTTCCAGCCGTTGCGAGTGGAGCCCCTCTCTGCTGAAACCTACAGGCTGCAGTTCTTCCGCATGGGCGGCCTAGGATTTGAGCTGGAGCCCAGCTTTGGGATCAAGATTTGGCCGGAGGAAGATTACCTATTTCGGCTGACTTCCATTGAGCTGCCGGGGGATGCTGCCCTGCCCTACTGGGTGGATTGTCGGGCCAGCTTCCGGCTGGAAGAACTACCGGGATCCCTGGCCACCACCCGCGTCCACTGGGATCTCCAGCTGAATATCCGGCTGCATTTGCCCAAGTTTTTGCAGGTTCTGCCGCGCAAGTTGGTTCAGAAAGTGGGCAGCCAGGTGGTGCAGCAGGTTACCCGCGGCCTCAGCGATCGCTTTACCCACAATGTCTGCAGCGATTTCTATGGCTCCATTGGCCGTTCCCATCACCCCTATCGCTTGGTTGCGGTGGAAGATGGGGCGTGATATGGTAAGGGGCACATGTGTTGCGGGCAGGCTGCTTGGTCCTTCCCGGCAACGGGCGATGGGGTTCGCCGCAACCGCCTCAGGCAGATCCTAGGGATAAAGTTTCTCTAAGACTTAGAGCTGGGGCTGATGACTCCTACTCTTCTGGGCAGATCCAGGGAGTGGGAGTCTTTGATGTTGAGTTCTCACCCCGCAGAAACGCGAACGGCTTTTTCTCCCTGGGCTGCCCTTCAACACGCGGACGGCGAGGAGAGAGGTTTTGTTGATGCTGGGCAGTTGGCTGTGGATCTTGGGGATGGGCTTTTTTGTCGGCCAGATCCTGGGCCGGCTGGGAATGCCGCCGCTAGTGGGGATGATCCTGGTCGGGATCCTGTTGCAAGAGGTCTTGTCCCCAGAGCTGTTGGCGGCAGCCGGGGATCTGCGCTTGGTGGCCGTCACGATTATCCTGATGAAGGCCGGGCTGGGGCTGGATCGGGAAAAGCTGGCCCAGCAGGGATCCGTGGCGCTGCGGCTGGGGTTTTTGCCGGCAGCCTGTGAGGCGCTGGCGGTGGCGCTCTTGAGCCGCTGGATCCTGGGGTTGGACTGGCCTACCGGTTTGCTGTTGGGCTGCGTGATTGGGGCGGAGTCGCCGGCGGTGATCGTGCCGGGGATGTTGCGCCTCAAGAGCTTGGGCTGGGGGGTGGCCAAAGGGATCCCGGACGCCATTTTGACCGGCAGCGCCCTTTCCGACGTGCTGCTGCTGTTGGGCTTTAGCCTGTTGCTGAGCTTTTTGGGGCAGGGATCTCCAGAGGGCCTTCGCCTGTTCGGCCTGGAGCTGTCGCCGCTGCAGTGGCTGCCGTTCCAGGTGGGGATGGAGATCCTGCTGGGGGTGGCCATCGGCTACCTGGGGGCGCGGCTTTTGGTGGCGCTCCTGGTGCAGCAGAACTGGACGCGCAACAGCACGCAAGAGGTGTTGCTGGCAGCCTGCCTGGCGCTGGGCCTGGTGTTGGCGTCGCAGGTGTGGCCCTATTTTTCCGGCTACCCGGCGGTGATGGCCCTGGGGTTTTTTCTCGTCCAACTGGATGGGCCGCTGGCGCGGCGGCTGCGGCTTGGGTTCGACGCCCTCTGGACGGTGGCGGAGATCGTGCTGTTTGTCCTGCTGGGGGCCTCTTTGGATCTGCAGGTACTGGGATCCCTGCTCTTGCCCGGCTTGCTGCTTTTGACCCTGAGCCTGCTGTTGGGCCGGGGCCTGGGCTGGTGGCTTTCCACGGTAGGGAGCAACTGGAACTGGCGGGAGCGGCTCTTTTTGCTGCCGGGCAACATGGCCAAGGCCACGGTGCAGGCGGCCATCGGCGGCATCCCCTTGGCCCAAGGGATCCCTGGCGGAGAGACCATCCTGGCCATAGCGGCCTTGTCGATTCTGGCCACAGCACCCCTAGGGGCTTGGCTGACCCAGGTCTTTGCCCCTCGCCTGCTGGAAAAAGGGGAGGTGGATCCCACCAAGGTGGGCAGCCAGGGCAAGGTGAGCTTCTTGGCAGCCGTCGATACTTCTCCCTTGGCCGAGGCAGTGCTGCGCAAGGCAGCGGATCTGGCGCGGCGGCTGGACGGGGAAGTGATTGTGCTCCATGTTACCGACGAGCCGCAGGGGAAGAGAGTAGAACAGTTGCGGCAGCTGGCCCAGCGCCTCTTGGCCGACATTCGCCACGAATTTTGCCTGGCCTCCGGGCCTTTGGCAGAGACCATCGTGGGCCTAGCCCAGGAGCGTCAGGTTACCGATATAGTCATGGGCAAGCGGGGCCAGCGCGGCTGGGAGCAAGTATTGCTGGGATCCACTTCGCAAGCGGTGTTGGAGACCAGCCCCATCCCGGTGATTTTGGTGGAAGAAGAGGAGTTCGGGAAAGCCAGAATTGACACTCCCACCGCCTAAAGGCGGGGGATTCTTACGCAGTCCACAAAAGAACCCGTAACGGCGTTGTCAAAGCGCCTCTAGACAGTTCCTTCACGCAAAGCCCCAAGGTTCTGCTGACTTTCTTAAGTAGGTTGGTGGCAGCATTCGCCTCAGCCTAGAGGGTCTCCACCCGTCGGGTTTTTCACCATAATTAGGTAGCTCATCTCCATCT
>NZ_JANSHO010000085.1:0-45747 GCF_047502635.1 Synechococcus sp. RC10B2 | reverse complement strand
CAGTTCGTGGAGTTGGTATTTGTGGAGCAGTTCGCGTTCGGCTTGTAGCAGGTCGATGGGTGGGGCGACCTGCTCCTGCTCGGACACGACAGGCGCTACGGTTTCGGGCATACAGGGATTATACCCGACTCGGCGGAACACACCTATAGCAGCAGGAAAGGCGTCCCGCGCGGCGTATCCCCCACAGCCCAAGCAAGGAGGCGACGATGCGAAGCAGGAAGCTTTTAGGACTTTTCAGTGGGCTATGCGTGCTGTCGCGCCTTGCCTATTCAGGTGAGGCGCTTGACGAGCGGGTACAGCTGACAGGTGTGCTGCGCGTGCAGTGGAGCGATGTACAAGGCGATCAGGGCAGCGACGGGTTCAGCGTGCGCTTGGCGCGGCTTGGTGCGCGGTTTCAGGTCGACGAGCAGGCCACGGGCAATCTTCAGGTGGAGTTCGCTTCGGGTGAGGCGGGACGCGCGGCAGACTTGCTGGACGCATTTGTTGCGTGGAGACCCAGGGTGGAGATTACAGTTTTCGTGGGGCAGATGCTTGCACCGCTGTTTTACGATGTGCGCGAGCGGATTGTGATTCTTGACACGCTGGAGCGGGGCAACACGACGCGCACTCTCTTCGCGGGAGCGCGCTTGCGCGGGGGGCTATGTCGCCTACCGCGTGAACGCGCAAAACACGCTGGAGGCGGGCGTCTGGAACAGTCTGACCTATCGCGACCCACAACTGAATGCGTCGGGTGGGCAAGCGGCGACAGCGGGCACGCTTAGCTGGCGCTACCGCAGCGGCGACACGCAGCTCGCCATCGGCGGGTTGGCGGGCACGCGCCCGCGCCTGCA
This sequence comes from Synechococcus sp. RC10B2, assembly GCF_047502635.1. Classification (NCBI taxonomy): domain Bacteria; kingdom Bacillati; phylum Cyanobacteriota; class Cyanophyceae; order Synechococcales; family Synechococcaceae; genus Synechococcus; species Synechococcus sp. RC10B2. The sequence goes on along the minus strand of NZ_JANSHO010000085.1, from coordinate 44,917 downwards.
GGCGCGCGACGCGAACAACAACCCCATCGAAGTGCCCGACAGCGAGCGCCGTATCTTCTACGCCGAACTGGAACAGCGCATCCCGAACACACCCCTGAAAATCCGCGCCGACTACATCTGGGGACGCGACCGCAACCCCGCAGGTGGAACCGCGCCGCGATTCCTGACTCCCAGCGACCTGCAGACGGTGTTCCTGTACGCAATCTATGAGCCGAACCCGCGCAACCAGATTGTGCTGGCGTGGGAGGACTTTGACCCCGACACCAAGCGCGGCGGCGACCGAATCCAGACCCTCTCGCTGACCTATCACTACTTCGTGCAAGCGAATGTGCGCTTCAGCCTGCGCTACGAGCAAGCCACCGAAGAGCGCGGCAACCGCGTCGCTAACGACCGCGTAATCCTGGCGGCGCAGTATCGGTTCTGACCGTTATCCCTCCCTGCTGGGGTATACTTCCCGTCGTTAGGGAGGCGTCTATGGCAACTTACGAAGCGGATGTCGTGGTGCTGGGCGCGGGACCAGGCGGCTATGTGGCTGCCATCCGCGCAGGGCAACTCGCCAAAGAACATGGCGGCGGCAGTGTGATTTGTATCGAGCGCGAATATTTAGGCGGAACCTGCCTCAACTGGGGCTGTATCCCCAGCAAAGCGATGATCGCCCACGCCGAACGCTATCAGCATGTGCTGCACGCGAAGGAGATGGGCATCCTCATCAACGGCACAGTGGACTACGACTTCGAGCAGATGCAGGCGCGCAAAAGCAAAATCGTGCAGACTCTGCGCGGCGGCATCGGCATGCTGTTCAAGAAAAACGGCGTCCAGAGCATCGAGGGCACGGGCAAACTGATAGACCCGCACACCATCGAGGTCACGCGCCCCGACGGGAGCAAAGACCTCGTGCGCGGCAAGAACATCATCCTCGCGACGGGTTCCAGCGTGATGAAAATCAACATCCCCGGTCTGGAAGGCGAGAATGTGTGGACGAGCGATGACGCCGTGAACGCGCCGTTCGTGCCCGACAGCATGCTGATTCTGGGCGCGGGCGCGGTCGGCGTGGAGTTCAGTTTCGTGTTCAACGCGCTGGGCAGTCATGTGACGGTCGTGGAGATGATGCCGCACATCTTGCCCACCTTCGACGAAGAGATTGCCAAAGAGGCGGAGCGCGCCCTGTCGAAGCAGGGGATCCAGTTCATCACGGGCAGCACACTCAAATCCGCCGAGCGCGTCGGCGACCGCTGGCGCTGCCATGTGGAGACGCCCAACGGCATGCAGCAGTTCGATGTGCAGGTGGTGCTAATCGGCGTCGGACGCAAGCCGAATGTGGACGGCATCGGGCTGGAGACGGTCGGCGTCCAGATGAACAAGCGGTATGTGGCGGTGGACGAGCAAATGCGCACGAACATCCCGCACATCTACGCGATTGGCGACATCACTGGGATTGCCCCGCTGGCGCATGTGGCGAGCGCGCAGGGTATCGTCGCCGCCGAAAACTGCTTCGGCGCGGGGCGCACGATGGACTACCGCGCCGTGCCCAATGTGGTCTACACTGTGCCTGAGGTGGCGGGCGTCGGGCTGACCGAGCAGCAGGCGCGCGAGCAAGGCTACGAGGTGCGCGTCGGCAAGTTCCAGCCGCGCATTTTGGGGCGCGCGATGGCGGTCGGCGAGCGCGACGGGCTGGTCAAGGTGGTCGCCGACGCCAAATACGGGCAGATTCTCGGCGTCCACATCTGCTGCGGGCACGCCAGCGACCTGCTGCAGGAAGCCGTGCTTGCCATCAAGCTGGAAGCCACCCTCGACGAGCTGGTGGACACCATCCACCCACACCCGACGATGGTGGAGGCGCTGATGGAAGCGTTCCACGACGCCGCAGGGCACTGCATCCACAAGGCGTAGTGCGCTCTCTGGAGCGTAAAAGCGAAGCTTCTGCCTTTGGCTGAGGCTTGCGCTCCAGCACTTTACACGAGGGAAAGAACATGCTGACTATTCGCGGCGTTTATGACGGCAAGACCATTCGCCCCTTGCCAGGTGAGCCTCTACCCGAAGTGGAGGGGGAGGTGGAAGTGCGTATCGTGTTTTGCGAGCCAGCGTCCCCCTCGGACGCTTCGCCGATAGAGCAACTGTTCCGTATTCGCGACTCGCACCCCCCGCTGCCCCATCCCGTGCGCGAACTGATCGAGTATGAGCGTGGTCGCTAAAGCGGTCGTTGTAGACGCCTCTGTCGCCCTCAAGTGGGTGTTCAACGACGAAGAAGGCATAGAGCAAGCGTCCCAGCTGCTCGCTGACAGCATCGGGGGGCGGCTTATACTGCACGCGCCTGACCTTCTGGGTTATGAATGGGGCAACGGGCTATGGGCAGCGCTGCGCCAACAGCGTATTCTTTGGGAGGAAGCGTTGACCGCAATCAGCGTGCTTCCAATGCTCAATATCCGCTTCCACCCGTTTGGCGAGGTGAACGAGTTGGCACTTGAGTTGGCGCATCGCTATCAACGGTCATACTACGATAGCGCGTACTTGGCGCTTGCCCAGCAGTTAGGCGTGTGGTGCTTTACGGGCGACAAGCGACTCTACAACGCCCTAAGCCGCCAACTGGACTGGCTTCGCTGGATAGGCGACTATCGTTTGGAAAGCCTGCCATAGGAGCAGCCTGTCCACCCGCACCCGACGATGGTGGAAGCCCCCATCAGGTATCCTCTTGCCGATGGAGGCACGCATGAGCAACGAAGCCGTGATTGTGGCAGCGGCGCGCACGCCCATCGGCAAAGCGCCGCGCGGCAGCCTGCGCCACACCCGACCCGATGACCTCGCCGCGATGTCGATTCAAGCTGTCCTCGCACGATGCCCCGCCGTAGACCCCCAAGAGATTGAGGATGTGATTTTCGGCTGCGCGACGCCCGAAGGCGAATCGGGGATGAATATCGCCCGCGTTGCTGCCCTGCGTGCGGGGCTATCCCAAAGCACGCCTGGCGCGACGGTGAACCGCTTCTGCGCGTCGGGGCTGGAAGCCGTCGCCATCGCCGCCGAGCGTATCTGTGCAGGCGACGCTGACATCATCCTCGCAGGGGGCGTGGAGAGCATGAGCCGCGTGCCGTTTCTGGACATCCGCACGCATCCAAACCCGACGCTGTTCCGCGACGCGCCCAACACCTACTTGAGCATGGGGCTGTCGGTGGAGCAACTTGCCCGCAAGTACGGCATCACGCGCGAGCAGGCGGACGCCTTCGCGCTGCAGAGCCACCAGAAAGCCGTCCGCGCCCAAGACGAGGGGCTGTTCGACGCCGAAATCGCCCCCGTGCAGACCGAAGTGCAGACGGTGGACGCCTGCGGACGCCCGCAACGCGAGACGATTACCCTCACCTGCGACGAGGGACCCCGCCGCGACACAAGCATGGAGGCGCTGGCGAAACTCAAGCCTGCGTTCCGCGCCGACGGGATCATCACGGCGGGCAACGCCTCGCAGCGCAGCGACGGCGCGGCTGCCGTGCTGGTGATGCGCGCACGCAAGGCGGACGCGCTGGGCATTAAGCCCCTACTGCGCTTCATGGGCTACACGACCGCCGCGCTAACCCCAGAGGACTTCGGCGTCGCGCCTGCCTATGCCATCCCGAAACTGCTTCGGCGTACGGGCGTCGGCATCGACGCGATAGACCACATCGAGTTCAACGAGGCGTTCGCGGCGCAGGTGCTGGCGTCGAACTGCATCTTCGAGATGCCGATGGCGCGGGTGAACCCGCTGGGCGGCGCGATAGCGCTGGGGCATCCGCTGGGTTGTACGGGTGCGCGGCAGGTCGTCACGCTGGCGTACGCGCTGCAACGCACGGGCGGACGCTACGGTCTCGTTACGATGTGCGCCGCGCTGGGCATGGGCGCAGCAGGGCTGTTTGAGCGCGTATGAGTACGATGCGGGCGATGGTGCTGGAGCAGGTCGGGCAGCCGCTGGTGCTGCGGGAAGTGCCCATCCCGCAGCCCGAGGCGCACCAAGTGCTGATCCGCGTGCATGCGTGCGCCGTGTGCCGTACCGACCTGCATATTGTGGATGGCGAGCTGCCGAACCCGAAGTTGCCGCTGATTCTGGGGCACGAGATTGTCGGTGAGGTGGTGCAACGCGGCGCGGAGGTCAGCACGCTGCAGGTGGGTCAGCGGGTGGGCGTGCCGTGGCTGGGCTGGACTTGCGGCGCGTGTCGGTACTGCGAGGCGGGACGCGAGAACCTGTGCCCCTTCGCGAAATTCACGGGCTACACGCTGGACGGTGGCTACGCCGAGTACGCCGTCGCCGACGCCCGCTATGTGTTCCCCATCCCCGACGGCTACGACGCAGTGAGCGCAGCGCCGTTGCTGTGCGCGGGGCTGATTGGCTACCGTTCGTACCGAATCGCGCGGCGCGAGATGCTGGGCAATCGGCTGGGGCTGTACGGCTTCGGCGCGGCGGCGCACATCCTAATCCAGATTGCCATCCGCGACGGGATGCGCGTGTTCGCCTTCACGCGCCCTGGCGACCACGAGACACAGGACTACGCGCGGGGGCTGGGTGCGTGGTGGGCAGGCGACTCCGAACAAATCCCGCCAGAGCCGCTGGACGGGGCGATTCTGTTTGCGCCTGTGGGCGAGTTAGTGCCTGCCGCGCTGCGGGCGGTGGACAAGGGCGGTGTCGTCGTGTGCGGCGGTATCCACATGAGCGACATCCCGTCATTCCCGTATGCCATTTTGTGGGGCGAGCGGGTCGTGCGTTCGGTGGCGAACCTGACGCGCGAGGACGGTACGGCGTTTTTCGAGCGCATCCGCCTCTTCACCATCGAGACGCACCCGACGCCGTTCCCGCTGGAGCAGGCGAACGAGGCGTTGCAGGCACTGCGTGAGGGTAAAATCCGCGGCGCTGCAGTGCTAACCCCGTGAGGGCGTGATGTTGTGCGCCTTCATAATGCGAGCATGCGGCAAAAACGTGTGGAGTTTCGGCTGAAAAAGCATGCCCATGTCCCCAAATGTGTCTTTGGAGCGTTACTATTAACGGAGGTGCTACGACGCTGGCGATGATGAACTCTACGCGAGCGATTCTACTGTTCGTATTGGGAACCTGTCTCTATCAACTAAGCCTGGCCGAGGAAGGTACGGGTGCCCTGTATCGGCATATCGCGATGCTAAGCGCTAGAGGGATGGAAATGAATGTTGTGCATGTGAGTAAGCTACCCGATGATAGTGTTAGAGAGCAATCAGTTAGACGGGAGCGTGATGTGAACGCAGAAAGACTTGCTCTTGCAACGATGGTGGGTTGTACAGATGGGTCTGAGTGTACAAACTACCGCGACTGCACTCCTGGGAGGTACTGTATCGCGGATCAATGCACCTCAGGAGAATGCACAGGCGCTGGGGGATGCACCAGCGATGTTCAGTGCACGAAAAACGAAGATTGCACTAAAGGAGACGACTGTACTTACGGGCGGAATTGTACCTGGGATCCCAATTGTACAGCGGGCAGAAACTGTACCGTAGGCGGCGCAGCAGGCAACTGCACGATGGGAAGAGGATGTACAGCCGGTTGGCGGTGCACAGCGGGGGATGGCTGCACAAAAAGTGACAACTGCACGATAGGTCGTAGTTGTACCTCCCACGCCCACAACGGCTGCACTAGTGGTCGAAACCCACATGATCCAAGCCAATTTTGCACATCTGGACCATTCTGCACAAGAGGTCTTAACTGCCCACCTGGTGGGGGGCCTGCGCCTGTACCTGCGCCTGTGACGCCGACTGCATCTGGGCTAGTCGCAACCATCTGGCAGCTTTTGTTTGGGTACAGTATTCTCTCGATTATTCGTTTGCAGAGGCAGTTATGAGATACTGGCTTTTGTTAGCGGTATGGGCAGCGTGGACAGCGCTGGGCTCTGCTCAAACAGGGGAGCAGAAGGTAGGATTTGAGCCTGGCTTATACTCGTTTGAGCAGATAGCCCTGCGCTTGTCCACAGAGACACGCCAAGTGCGTTGCGACCCCTCGCTGCGCCAGAGGATAGCTTTCCTTTCATTAAAACCTCGCACTTGGGAAGAATTAAAGCACCTGTTGGAGTACAGCTTAGACCTTTGCATCCGTCCCACTGCCGACAAGGACTCATCCAGAGAGATATGGATTATGGAGCGCGACAAGAAAGTTCTTTCGCAGGAACAACTCATGCGGAAGAAATTCGCAGATTTGCTTGCCAGATACTTCGCAGGCAAAACTGCCCCTCCACCACGCGAGTTGAATGTGTTCGAGATTTTAAGTAGCCTGCCCCGTAGCATAACCGACACAGAACTGCGCCATCTGCGTCTTCAAGCAGGTACACACATCAGAGAAGTCTATCCAGAAGATGAAGACGCAGAAGAGACTTCAGCCAGTCTGGCTGAGCTTCTGGCAAAGCGAATTCGGAAAGCAGCTGAACTGGAGGTTTCACCTGAGCTTCGGGAATGGGCGCAACAGCAAGCGAACTTAGATCGGCGCGCCTTCATTTGGAGATTTGGGAGCTATTTTGGTGGACACTTTTATGGCGAGGATGAAACGACGAGGGCAAAGTTTGCTCTTTTCGCCCTCGCTGAGATAGAGCGCTACCGAAGCCGCTTCCTGCTGGCTGAGCGCTTCGTTAGAAACTTCCCATCAAGCCTGATAGAGGAGTCGATTCAAAACGGTCATGCATTTAGGGTATTTTATTTACGACCCGATGACGAGTATTTACAAATGGTCTTGCAAGACGAGCTGGAAAGTATACAAAGCAAAGGCAATCGAGTGGCAATCAAACCTAATGGTTCTCCGATGGCTGTCCTCAGATGCGAATTCAACTCATCCGAAATGGCATTCACAGTCTCTTTGGATCTTTTAGTGGGGAGCAAGAGGATGCCAATATATTTACCATATTATGAGTACACGCCCGAACATGGCTTAAACACCGAGTGGCTAATTGCAGTTTTCAAGGAAATAGACGAGTCCATCGCAGACAAGTACAAGGTCGCTACTGAGATTCATCAGGACTGGCTGAAGCAGGCGGTGCAAGCATGGCAACAGGATATGCATCTCACAACCAAATTCCCGTCGTACCTATCACTTTACAGCTGGATGGCAGTATTGGCAACAGAGAAAAAACAAGAAGTGATTGTTGAAGTCTATCCAGCGCGGGCGTTGCTGGAGACTGAGGGAGATTCCCACCTGCAGGTAGGACTGAAGGATATGGCGCGCAAATTGAGCACGAACGGGGTATGGCGTGCAGAATTGAACGAAGGGGTTTTGATATGGCGGAATTGGCTTAGCTTTATAGACCGTGCTGTCGATTTACCTTTAGCTACACTTCTTCGCTGGGCGGAGGAGAGCAAGAAGTACCCCGCAGACTTTCAGCACTTGCGGCGTTCCATCTCGGCGTCACAAGCTAATAACTTGGCGAGGTTAAACCCCATAATCGCCCTGCAAGACTTAGCTCTCCCTGTCAAAGACGAATACTTTGGTCAACTAAAATTAGCGACTTTGGGTCAGCAGTGGTTCGCATGGTACTGGGTAGACACGCTGTTTGGTTCGGCACGGGAGCTAAGCGAGGGAACAATACCCTTGAGCAAAGTTCCCTTCGGACGGTTCAAGCGTTGCATAGAAGTGTACTTGCGCTATACCTTAGACAGTGAGCTACACGAATGGCTCTGGCTGAATGCGTCGAGCGATTTGGCAATCTTGCTTCATCAGCGAGGCGAGGCTCGCATAAGCGAGAGTCGTTATCGGGGACATATTCTGGAACTAAACTTGGATGGCTGGATTGTTCTGTCTATCCCTGTGCAGAAACTTAATCGCCCACAGCTCGAGTAGAGCAACTGGTAGAGTTGTTTACGCCCACAGGCGAGTCAGTGCCTGCCACGCGCGGGCGGCAGCATCCATATGAGCGACATCCCCTTCCATAGCCTACGATTCCAACTTGCGCTTCAGCTCGTCCAGTTTCAGCAGCGCTTCGACGGGGCTGAGCGTCGTGATGTCCAGCGCGCGGAGGGCTTCCAGCACGGGATGCATCTCCGCCTCGAAAAGGGTCAGTTGCAGTTTTTTGGTGCGGACGGTCGGCGCGTCGCTGGTGGGCGGCTGCACTGCGCCTTGCACGCCGCGCCGTTCGAACTCGCGCAGGATTTGCTCGGCGCGCTGCACCACCTCTGGGGGCACGCCTGCCATCCGCGCCACATGCACGCCATAACTGCGATCCGTACCGCCAGGCAGCACCTTGTGCAGCCACACGATGCGGTCGCCTTGCTCCTTGACGGCGACGCGGTAGTTGGCGACGCCCTCCAAGCGGTTCGCCAACTCGTTGAGGTAGTGGTAGTGGGTTGCAAACAGCGTCTTGCAGCCAATCGCGTGCAGGTACTCGGCGACCGCCCACGCGATTGCCAGCCCGTCGTAGGTGCTGGTGCCGCGCCCGATTTCGTCCAGAATCACGAGGCTACGCGCGGTCGCGTTGTTGAGGATGTTGGCGGTCTCGGTCATCTCTACCATGAAGGTGGACTGCCCCGTGGCGAGTTCGTCGCGTGCGCCGACGCGAGTGAAAATGCGGTCTACCAGACCGATTTCGGCTCTTTCGGCGGGCACGAAACTACCGATGTGCGCCATCAGCACAATCAGTGCGTTTTGGCGAATGTAGGTGGAGTTGTGGCTAACGAAGCCCTGCGCGATGTAGTTATGGTCAGGCTCAATATTCAAGTCGTAGACGACAGCGCGACTGGGTTCAAGGCGGATGATAGAGTCGTAGAAGAGTTTGCCCTCACCCCCTCTGTCCCCCTCTCCCGCAAGCGGGCGAGGGGGAGTTTGGAGTGCGGAAGCGAAGCTTCCGCCTAATGCTGAAGCTGACGCTTCAGCACTCCAAAAGGGCTCGCGCACGGCTCCCCTTCCCCACCTTGTGGAAGAGGAGCTGGGGGTGAGGGCAAAAAAGCAAGTGCCCCATACACACTGTGAAGTCAAGGAGTCAGCCCTTGTCAGTTCCACCCTGCTGGTGAGAGAGGGCGCACAGCCGTGCGCCCCTATACCCCTCTCCCACCTCGTGGGAGAGGGGCTGGGGGTGAGGGCGACATAATCCTCCCAAACCATCGCAAGTTCGTAGCGCACCTTCCCGCGCGCAATTTTTTCACGCAACGACGCTACAATCCCCAGGTTAAGTAACAGCATCTGGGTCTCCAGCGCAAGCAGGCGCGAGGCGGTGGTGAGGAACACATTCCCGTACTTGCGCTCCACATAGCCGTCGGTATCGAACAGTCCTTGCAGATAGGCTACGACGCACTCGCGTGGGGCGCAGAGGATGCACTGAGGCGTGCGCTTCGTCGCTGCAGTTGCGTAATCCAATCCGATTTGGTGCAGCCACTGCCTCAAGTAGGTACTGGAAATGGAGTAGTCCTTGCCGTTTGCCTTGTGGGTGGGCGTGTAGCCGAACAGTCGCTCAGAAAGTTCGCAGAACTGCTCTGCGAGGAACGGATCTTTCGTGGAAAAGACGATAGCATTGCGATAAGTTATCGTGCCGTCGCCGATGAGTAGCCCCAACCAGTAGGCAAGATCAGGCGTGAGATGGGTGGGGGTACGGTAATATCGTGTATTGCTATGCCAATCATTGGATAGCGCAGGCAGTTCAGTCTGGTTGCCCCAGCATTCGAACCCGCGCGCGAGGGCGACCCAATCGCCTGGGCGCAAGTCGCCGAGGCGCGTCCAGCCCTCCGAACCGTCTTCACGGCGCGTCCACACCTTGTGGTCGGGCGTGCCCTCCAGCGTGAATCCCAGTCGCGTGGTCAGCCGAATCGTCGCTTGCTCCCCGCCAGAGTAGAACTGCGTCGCGCGCTGCACGCCGTCGCGCGTCTGCACGCGGGTATCTATCGGCGCAAAAGCGTTCAGCGGCGCGTCGGGCGGCGCAAGGTCGCGCAGCCGACAGATGCCCCGCTCTGTAAACACCAGCGTCTCGCCCGACAGGCACTTCCCGCTCATATTCGGTCCCGTCAGGATAATTAGCCGCTGGGTGGGGTCTAAGCGGCAGTCGTTGGGCACGAACGGCTTCTCGCTGAAGCGCTCCACGACGGGGTGGCGTCCGCCGACGATGTGGATGCGGTCTTCCGTATCCACCACGGGGCGCACATAGCGGTAGCGCACGGCGTTCTCGGCGAAGGCGCACAGCACATCCCACTCGGCGATTGCCCGCGCCAGCGACTGCAACTGCGGCGTGCAGCGGGCAACCTCGCCCCGCACGCGCGAAAACAACTCAAACTCCAGCGCGTTGATGCGCTCCTCCGCGCCCAGTAGGATTGCCTCCTGCTCCTTGAGTTCGGGCGTGATGAAGCGTTCGGCGTTCGCCAGCGTCTGCTTGCGGATGTAGTCGGCGGGCACTTTGTTCAGGTGCGGCTTGGAGACCTCCAAGTAGTAGCCGAAGACGGCGTTGTAGCCGACCTTGAGGCTGGGGATGCCCGTGCGCTGCCGCTCTTTGGCTTCCAGTTGGGCGATCCACTGTTTGCCGTCGGTGCGCACTTGGCGCAGGCGGTCTAATTCGGGGTCGTAGCCATCGCGGATGACGCCGCCCGATTTGAGGTCGGCGGGCGGGTCGTCGACGAGGGCGCGTTCCAGCAGGGCGCAGAGGTCGCTTAGGGGCGCGAGGCGCGGCGCAAGGGTCGCCAGCAGTGTTGGGGGCTGGGACAGCTCGCGCAGCAGGGCGTCCGCTTCGGCATATAGGGCGGGCAGGCGTTGCAGCGACTGGCGCAGCGCGACGAGGTCGCGGGCGTTCGCTGTGCCTGTGCTGGCTCGTGCGGCAAGTCGCTCCAAGTCCGCCAGCGGGCGCAGCATCTGGCGCAGCGCGTCGCGACGGATGCTCTGCTGCGCCAGCGCGTCTACCGCGTCCAGCCGCGCGGCGATTGCGTCAGGCTCCAGCAGCGGCTCGTCAAGCCAGCGTTTCAGCAGCCGCGCGCCCATCGGCGTGCAGGTGCTGTCGATGCTTGCCAGCAGCGTGTAGCGCCGTGTGCCGTCCATCAGGTTCTGCGTGAGTTCCAGATGCCGCCGCGCCGTCGCATCAAGGTACATAAACCGCTCCACCGAGTAGGTCGACAGCGTGCGGATGTGTTCCAGTGCGGTCATCTGGTTCTGCTGCAGGTAGCGCAGGGCAAGCGCAGCAGCGTCCAGTCCGCGCGTGAACTCCTCGCAGCCGAACCCGCGCAGCGACTCCACCCCAAAATGGCGCAGCAGAATCTCGCGCGCCTCGCGCCCGACCCATTCCTGCAGCGGTACGGGTGTAATCGTCGCGCTTAGTTGCTCGCGCAAGGTCTGGATGAGTTCCTCTTGGTCTTCGGGCACCAGCACCTCGGCGGGTTGCAGGCGGAACAGTTCGTCAAGCAGTTTCTGCAGGCGTCCCTCGCCTGCGATTTCGGTCGCCAAAAATTCGCCTGTGGAGACATCGACGACGCCCAGTCCGTGAATCGGGTCGCCCAGCACGGCGGCGACGAGGTAGTTGTTCGCCCGCGCGTCGAGCATCGAGTCTTCCACGACGGTGCCTGGGGTCAGCACGCGCGTGACGCGCCGTTTGACCAGCCCTTTGGCGAGTTTGGGGTCTTCGATTTGGTCGCAGATGGCGACGCGATAGCCCTTCTGGACGAGTTTGGCGAAGTAGCGTTCGTAGGCGTGGATGGGCACGCCCGCCATCGGGATGCGCCCGTTGCTGCCATCTTCACGCCCCGTCAGTACAATCTCCAGCTCGCGCGCGGCGATTTCGGCGTCGGGTCCGTAGAACTCGTAGAAGTCGCCGACCTGCATCGCCAGCAGCACATCGGGGTACTCTGCCTTCAGGCGAAAATACTGCTGCAGCATCGGCGTCTGGGGTCGGAACTGCCCTTGCATCGGGTGGGATTATACCCGTTAGGCGAGTGGGACGCCGTCGGCGTGCGCGTGCGTCAGCAGATGTTCGCGCAGCGCGTCGCCCAGCGTCTCCAGTTGCCCTGCGGCGGCGTGCGCCCGCAGTTGGAAGGTGTGGCGGGTGGTCTCCAGCGTGGTCGGTCCGCGCACCTCGATGGGCGTCTGTAGGGCAGGGTGCATAAACGCAGCACAGGTTCGGGTCAGCCATTCGCGCGCGGCGTCCAGCCCGTACTCGGCGGCGATGCTGACCTCCAGGCTCAGCAGGGCGCGCCCGCGACTGTGGTTTGTTACGCGAGTGATACTGCTGTTTGCCAGCGTGATCAGTCGTCCCTCCGCGTCGCGGACGCGGGTGATACGCATGCCAACCGTCTCCACCACGCCGCGAACGCCGTCGATGGTCACCTCGTCGCCGACGGCGAACTGGTCTTCCACGAGGATGAAAAAGCCGTTCAGCACATCGCGCACGATTTGCTGCGCGCCCAAGCTGATTGCCAGTCCCGTGACGCCCGCCGTCGCCAGCACAGGCGCGAGGTTCACCCCCAACGCGCCCAAGATGCTTAGCAGTCCCACGAACAGCAACACATAGCCCAGCACGCTGTTGAGCAGCGCGCTCACCGTGCGAATCTGCGCCTGTCGCCGCTCGGAGACTTCGACCTTGCGGGTGAGCGCGCGCGTGATGACGCCGATTACCCGCGCGCCCAGCCACCGCGCCACAAGTAGCAGCGCGACGATGAGCGCAATCTGAAGCGCGTTCAGGATAATCGCATCGCCGCGCTGCTCCCAGAACCGTCGCAGAGTCTCGCCCACAGCGCTGGGTTATACCCGATTAGTCCCACTTCTCCCACAGGTCGGGGCGTTGCGTGCGCGTGTACTCCACCGTTGAGCAGAAGGTGTTGTTGTTGCGCTCGCACTCCGTTTCGGGCAGCCCGTACAGCGCCTCGAACGGGGTCGCCTTCACATGCCCGTCGGCGAAGACCACATTCACCTGCTTCGCGTGGCGTCCGTGCGGGCGCTGGTGGAACGCGGGCGGAAAGCCTGGCGCGGTGCTGAACCCGTAGTGCTGCCACTCCGTGCGCATAAACGGCGAATGGACGACATTCATGTAGAACCCGTTCCGCTCCCACAGCGGTCGGCTCTGGACGCCCGACGGCACCGCATCCATCACCATCACATGGCTGGCGGGTGCGCTCAGTTGCGCCAGGCTCTTGCTGGGTGGGTACACCTGCGGCGGGAAGGAGCACCCTGCTGAGAAGCCCATCGGCGAGGGGTACGCTGCGCCGTAACCAATCCGACCCTCGCACGACAGACGCCTGCCTGTTGGCGAGTCGGGGTTCGTGATTGGCTTCGCGCTTGGACAACGCGAGTAGAGGTTATCCTTCGAGTAGGGCTGCAGCCAGTAGAGGTATCCGATGGAGGTGCAGCTCGTGTAGCCGCCGCCGCAAAAGCCCGGCGGAGGAATTAGCTGGTTCTCAGCGAGCGGGTACACCTCGTCGTAGTCCTGCACATACATCATCGCCGCTGTGCCGACCTGACGGAGGTTACTCAGACACATCGTCTGACGCGCCTTCTCCCGTGCTTGGGCAAATACAGGGAACAGAATCGCCGCTAAGATGGCTATGATGGCAATTACCACCAACAACTCGATAAGCGTGAACCCGTACTGTCGCTTCGTCGCTTGCATATAGGCATTATACCTCAAGGGAGTGGGGTTTAGTGGGGGAGCTTATGCGCCTTTTCACGAATCATTTCCCGTCCCTAATCGTCTAACCCCACAGGAGGAATCGATGATGCGCCCAATTCTGATGCTGTGCGGTGCAGTGGCGGCGGCGGTGCTAAGCGGTTGCGGCGGCGACGCTGGCACGAGACCGCCGAAGGAGATGACTCAACCTGTGCAAATCACCGATGAGGTCCGCGCGGCGAATGTGCAGTTTGCCCTGACGATGCTGCAGCAGCTGGACGATCCCAAAGCGGGCGAGAACCTGTGCTTTTCGCCTCTGTCGCTTGCGCTTGCGCTCAGCATGACGCTAAACGGCGCAGAAGGCGAGACCTACGACGCCATCGCTAAAACGCTGGGCTACACCGAGCAGAAACTGGACGCCATCAACGCCCAAGCACGCGCCCTTGCCCGCCTGCTGAACCCCGCCGACAAAAGCATCACCGTCCACATGGCGAACGGGCTGTGGGTGCAGCAGGGCTTCCCGCTGAAGCCCGACTTCCTGCGCGCGCTGCTGACATACTACGAAACACGCACGGAGACAGTGGACTTCAGGAACGCTGAGGCTGCCGCCAACGCCATCAACACTTGGGTCAAGGAACAAACGCAGGGACTCATCGAGAAACTGTTCCAAGCGGGCGACTTCGACGCCCAGACGCGCCTCGCGCTGGTGAACACGCTTTACTTCGAGGGCAAGTGGCAATATCCGTTCCCAAAGGACGCCACTCAAGACGCGCCGTTTTATCTGGAGAGCGGCGCAACGAAGCAGGTTCCGATGATGCGCCTGTCGGAGCGGCTGCCCTACCTCAAGGGCGATGGCTTCGAGGGGGTCGCGCTGCCGTATGGCGAGGGCGACTATCGCTTCTACCTGTTTTTGCCCGACAAGGGACGCACGGTTGCCGATCTGCGCAAGCAACTGACCCCCGAAAACTGGGCGAAGTGGCTTGGGGCGTCCCGCGTGGTGCAGGGCAGCCTGCAGATGCCGCGCTTCAAAATCGAGGCGAAGTACGACCTGAAGCCCCCGCTGAGCGCGCTGGGGATGGGCGTTGCGTTTGACCCCGACCGCGCCGACTTCAGCCGTATCGCCGATGTGTCGCCTGAGCGGCTGTTCATCCAAAAGGCGATTCAAAAGGCGGTGGTGGAGGTGGACGAGGAAGGCACGAAAGCCGCCGCCGCAACAGGCATCACGGTCGGCGTGACCTCTGTGCCTGTAGACCAGTTCAACCTCGTCGTGGATCGCCCGTTCCTGTTTGCGATTGTGCATCAGCCGACGGGTACCGTGCTGTTTTTGGGCGTTGTGCGGCAGCCCGGAGCGTAGGGGCGACGCCCTTTTTGAGCCGAAGCCCCGCGAATTGGCAGAAATTCGGGGGGAATTTGCCCCGAATCGGGCTTAAACCCTTGACAACGCTGTCGCGGGCAGGGTATTATATAGCCCGCCTTAGAGCAAGGGACTTTGGGGCGGAAGCAATACCTTGAGATCCCAGAACCTGCGTGCGTAAGGGCTATGCCCTTGACAAACGCGCCTGGGATGTGGTATAATCGAACTCGCCGACGCTTTGCCGAAAGGCGCGTTGGCGTGTGCGCTTGCTGCAAGGGCGGCAAGCGGTGATTGAACCTTGAAAACCGGGCAGGTAAGAACGCTTTGCGAGGCCAGTCAACTTGGAAAACGAGCCTGCGTAAGCAGGAATCGCGTTTTCTGACGGAGAGTTTGATCCTGGCTCAGGGCGAACGCTGGCGGCGTGCCTTAGACATGCAAGTCGAGCGGTAGGCGTCCTTCGGGGCGCCGAGAGCGGCGAACGGCGGAGTAACACGTGGGTAACCTGCCCCGAAGACTGGGATAACCCGGGGAAACTCGGGCTAATACCGGATGTGGATGCCTTGGCTTCGGCGAAGGTATCTAAACGGGTTTCCGCTTCGGGATGGGCCCGCGGCCTATCAGGTTGTTGGTGAGGTAACGGCTCACCAAGCCGACGACGGGTAGCCGGTCTGAGAGGACGATCGGCCCGAGGGGCACTGAGACACGGGCCCCACTCCTACGGGAGGCAGCAGTCGGGAATTTTGGGCAATGGGCGCAAGCCTGACCCAGCGACGCCGCGTGGAGGACGAAGCCCTTCGGGGTGTAAACTCCTTTTAGTGGGGACGAACGCAGACGGTACCCACAGAAAAAGCCCCGGCTAACTACGTGCCAGCAGCCGCGGTAATACGTAGGGGGCGAGCGTTGCCCGAATTTACTGGGCGTAAAGCGCACGTAGGCGGCTTCGTAAGTCTGGTGTGAAATCTCACGGCTCAACCGAGAGGCTGCACCAGATACTGCGAAGCTCGAGGACGGGAGAGGAGATTGGAATTCCCGGTGTAGCGGTGAAATGCATTGATATCGGGAGGAACACCAGTGGCGAAGGCGGATCTCTGGCCCGTTGCTGACGCTGAGGTGCGAAAGCTGGGGGAGCGAAAGGGATTAGATACCCCTGTAGTCCCAGCCCTAAACGATGGGCGCTAGGTGTTGGGGGATTAACCCTCAGCGCCGAAGCTAACGCATTAAGCGCCCCGCCTGGGGAGTACGGCCGCAAGGTTGAAACTCAAAGGAATTGACGGGGGCCCGCACAAGCGGTGGAGCATGTGGATTAATTCGATACAAACCGAAGAACCTTACCTGGGCTTGACATCCACGAGAAACGCCCTAGAAATAGGGCGCCTCGGTGGGGAAACCCACCGACCCGTGGACACCGGTTGCATGGCTGTCGTCAGCTCGTGCCGTGAGGTGTTGGGTTAAGTCCCGCAACGAGCGCAACCCCTGTCCTCTGTTGCCAGCGGGTCATGCCGGGCACTCTGAGGAGACTGCCGTGGTCAACACGGAGGAAGGTGGGGACGACGTCAAGTCAGCATGGCGGTTACGTCCAGGGCGTCACACATGCTACAATGGGTGGTACAAAGGGCAGCCAACGCGCGAGCGGGAGCGAATCCCAAAAAACCACCCTCAGTTGGGATCGCAGTCTGCAACTCGACTGCGTGAACGCGGAATCGCTAGTAACGGCGGGTCAGCCATACCGCCGTGAATACGTTCCCGGGCCTTGTACACACCGCCCGTCAAGTCACCCGAGTCGGCTGCACCCGAAGTCGGTCGCCTAACCCACACGGGAGGGAGCCGCCGAAGGTGTGGCTGGTAAGGGGGACTAAGTCGTAACAAGGTAGCCGTACCGGAAGGTGCGGCTGGATCACCTCCTTTAACGGAAACCACTCTCTACGGCACGCAAAGCACTACCTGCTCGGTTTTGAGGGAACCACCGCCACGGGCGCGTAGCTCAGTCGGTTAGAGCGCACCCCTGATAAGGGTGAGGTCATTGGTTCGAATCCAATCGCGCCCACCAGTGGGGGCGTAGCTCAGCGGGAGAGCACCTGCTTTGCACGCAGGGGGTCACCGGTTCAAATCCGGTCGCCTCCACCAGCCTAACCCTCAGCGCCTTACGGGGCGTTGACGGTTGGGCTGAAGGCACCAACACAATGGGCAACGGACCCAACGATTTCCCACTTTGACAACTGGACTGGAGTCATCGAGAAGCGCGCCAAGTAGGCAAGCTACTAAGGGCGCACGGCGGATGCCTAGGAGCAAGGAGCCGATGAAGGGCGTGGTAAGCTGCGATAAGCTGCGAGGAGCCGCAAACAGGCGTTGATCCGCAGATCCCCGAATGGGAGAACCCGGCCACCGAATGGGTGGTCACCCACCGCTGAACCCATAGGCGGTGTGGAGGGAACCTGGGGAACTGAAACATCTCAGTACCCAGAGGAAAAGAAATCGAACGAGATTCCCTCAGTAGCGGCGAGCGAACGGGGAAGAGCCTAAACCAACTGGGCGTGCCCAGTTGGGGTCGTGGGACCGACATCGGAGGACGCCTTCCGCTTAGCAGAAGTGTCTGGAACGGCACGCCATAGAGGGTGAGAGCCCCGTATGCGAAAAGTGGAAGCGACTCGTCGGGATCCCGAGTAGCACGGGATAAGTGGAGCCCTGTGCGAATCTGCCCGGACCACCGGGTAAGGCTAAATACTCCTTGCTACCGATAGCGCAACCAGTACCGTGAGGGAACGGTGAAAAGCACCCCGGAAGGGGAGTGAAAGAGAACCTGAAACCGTGCGCTTACAAACAGTCGGAGGACTATACCCCTCTGGGGGACAGTCTGACGGCGTGCCTTTTGCAGAATGAGCCGGCGAGTTACGCTCAGCGGCAAGGTTAAGCGTCTCAGACGCGGAGCCGTAGCGAAAGCGAGTCCTCACAGGGCGACCCAGTCGCTGGGCGTAGACCCGAAACCGCGCGATCTACCCCTGGTCAGGCTGAAGCCGTGGTAGCACACGGTGGAGGGCCGTACCGGTGTCCGTTGAAAAGGGCTCGGATGAACTGGGGGTAGTGTGGTGAAATGCCAATCGAGCGCGGAGATAGCTGGTTCTCCCCGAAATGCATTGAGGTGCAGCCTCACGCGCTATGCTATGCAGGTAGAGCCACTGGATGGGCTAGGGGCCCTACCAGGTTACCGAACCCAACCAAACTCCGAATGGCATAGCAGGAAGCGTGGGAGTGAGACAGCGACGGATGAGCGCCGTTGTCAAAAGGGTAACAGCCCAGACCGCCCGCTAAGGTCCCCAAACACAGGCTAAGTGTGAAAGGATGTAGGGTCGCGTAAACAACCAGGAGGTTGGCTTAGAAGCAGCCATCCTTTAAACAGTGCGTAACAGCTGACTGGTCGAATGTGACCCTGCGCCGACAATGTAAGGGGGCTCAAGCCTGTTACCGAAGCGGCGGGTTCCCCGCAAGGGGAGCGGTAGGGGAGCGTTCTGCTCGCAGTGAAGGTGGAGCGGAAGCACCACTGGAGCGTGCAGAAGTGAGAATGCCGGCACGAGTAGCGAGAAGACGGGTGAGAATCCCGTCCGCCGAAAGCCTAAGGGTTCTTCAGGCAGGTTCGTCCGCTGAAGGTTAGGCGGTCCTAAGTCGAGGGCGAAACGCCGTAGGCGAAGGGCAGTGGGTCAACATTCCCACCCCAGGTGGTGGAGCCAAGCGGTGACGCTTCAGAATCGGTCGGGCGCAGAGTTGGAAGGCTGCGCTCGCCCCAGAGGCAACGCTGGGGCGACGAAGGGATCCCTCGTGGTGAACGAAGCGACCGTGACTGGAGCCGAGAAAACCCGTGTAGCGTTGAAGCCACCTGACCGTACCGCAAACCGACACAGGTAGGCGAGGCGAGGAGCCTCAGGCGCGCGAGAGAAGTCCCGCTAAGGAACTCGGCAAATTGACCCCGTAACTTCGGGAGAAGGGGTGCCTCCTACCGTGTAGGCTGAAACGCCCAAGCGGCGGGAGGTCGCAGCAAAGAGGGCCTGGCGACTGTTTACCAAAAACACAGCTCTCTGCGAAGGGGAAACCCGATGTATAGGGGGCGACGCTTGGCCAATGCCCGTAGGTTAAGGGGAGGGGTCAGCCGCAAGGTGCAGCCCTGAACTGAAGCCCGGGTGAATGCCGGCCGTAACTCTAACGGTTCGTAACAGGGCCGTTGTAAAATCTGGCTATATGCTGGAACAGCTCGTGGATCCCACACTACCGAGGAGGTGACAAAGTGATGGGTGGAGCCAATCAGCAGGAAAGACTTGAAGTCACCGAAGAGGCGAAATGGTTCCTCGCTGGGTTCATCGAAGGCGAAGGCTCGCTGCTGGTGAGCATCAAACACCACGACACCAGCCGCTACGGATACTATGTTGACCCAGAGTTCCATCTGGTGCAACACCGCAGCGGACTACCCCTGCTCAAACTCGCCCAGCAAGTCTTCGGCACAGGACGCATCTTCCCCAAACCGGGAAGCCCTAACTGCTATGTCTACGCCATCCACTGTCGGCGTAGCCTCTGGGAGAAGGTCGTACCCTACTTCGAGAAGTATGTGGTACCCTTCTCATGCAAGCGCGAAACCTTCTATCGGTTCCGCGAAATCCTGGAACTGATGAACCACGGGGAACACCGCCGCCCTGAGGGGCTGGCACGCATCGTCGAGAAGGCGTATGCGATGAACCCAGCCGCTAAGGGAAAGCAACGGCTCCGACCGCTGCAGGAGGTGATTTCAAGAATCCTCAGAGACCATACGCCAGACGCTTCGCAGACCCCTGCGGAGTGATGATATGGTCCAGTCCCTATGGCGACATAGGGGGCAACTGCCTAAGGTAGTTTCGCTGCCCCCCTCATGGGTAACCATGAGGTGCGCACCTAGCTATATGCTGGAAACTCCGAGTATCCAGCGGTACTCGCAGGAAGTTCGTTCCGATGAGCGAATGACTCGCCTGTGAGTAACAATCCGTCTGGTGCGGACAACCAGCAGGAAAGGCTGGCTTGGGAAGCACTCAAGCCAGAATCCTCAGAGACCATACGCTGGGCGCCTCGAAGACGAGGTGAAGAGATGGTCCCATCTGCATGGCGACATGCAGGAGTCGTGCCCTGAGACAAGGAGGGTATGGCTCGCTCGAGGTTCACTCTCGGGTAAGACGATAAGCGAAATTCCTTGTCGCGTAAATTGCGACCCGCACGAAAAGCGTAACGACTGGGCCACTGTCTCAGCGGGACTCTCGGTGAAACTGTAGCACCCGTGAAGATGCGGGTTACCTGCGGTAGGACGGAAAGACCCTATGGAGCTTTACTACAGCTTGAGATTGCATTTCGGTATGTCATGTAGAGCGTAGGTGGGAGCTTCGGCGCCAATGGAACACCACCCTTGACCTACTGGAATGCTAACCTGCGCCGTGATCCGGCGTGGAGACAGTCTTAGGCGGGTAGTTTGACTGGGGCGGTCGCCTCCTAAATGGTAACGGAGGCGTCCAAAGGTCCGCTCAGCGCGGTCGGAAATCGCGCGTCGAGTGCAAGGGCATAAGCGGGCTTGACTGTGAGACCAACGGGTCGAGCAGATGCGAAAGCAGGGCCTAGTGACCCTCTGGCTGTGCGTGGGCACGCCAGGGTTCAACGGATAAAAGCTACCCTAGGGATAACAGGCTGATCCTGCCCGAGCGTCCACAGCGACGGCGGGGTTTGGCACCTCGATGTCGGCTCGTCGCATCCTGGGGCTGAATAGGGTCCCAAGGGTTGGGGGGTTCACCCATTAAAGCGGCACGCGAGCTGGGTTCAGAACGTTAGCCCAATAGGGCGTGGCGTCCCACAGGAGTAATCCTGTGGTGCCTACCGGCTCATATCGGTAGACCCCTCCTGCAGTCCGCCGAACGCTGCAGAGGGCAATACCGAGGGAAGAACGGGAGCTGAAGATGAAGGAACCTGATTTCCGCAGTAATGCGGTGCAAGCTGCCGTTCCCCGTAACGACTGAAGGCTTTACGCCTGAGATGGGCGTCCTGCCCCAAGTTAGGGCAAATCTATGGCGTCCATCACACGCCGGCTCCTCCTTGTCCTTCGGGAGGATGGAGGTATAGTCTACACCCTTGGAAACAAGGGAGGAATGTGCGTGAGACAGTACCTACCGTGCTGTCTATAAATCTGGCTATATGCTGGGAAGCCTGGTGAGTATCCTGCGCTACGCATGCTACACTTAACGCATGCGTGACAATGCGTCAGGTGCAGGCAATCAGCAGGGAAGGCCAGATGAGCGTATCGGCTACTATATCGCAGGGTTCGTCGATGGTGAGGGCAGCTTCCATGTTGCCATCCAGCGAAATCCAAGCACGAAGTTTGGATGGCAAGTCATCCCAGAGCTACATGTCTCCCAGCACGAGCGCAATAAGCATGTGTTGGAGATGATACGCTCGGCACTGGGATGTGGCTACCTCAAACCGAATGCTCGGCAGAACCCGAAAGACAAAACATGGGTGCTTGTGGTACGGAACCGTCAAGATCTGCTAAGAAGGGTCATTCCCTTCTTCGAGCGATACCCACTTCTGACCACAAAGCGCCATGACTTCGAGAAGTTCGCGGCGATTGTGCGTCGGCTGGATGCAGGCGAACACCAAACTGTCGAAGGACTGCGTGCGTTGCTCATCCTTGCAGCCAGCATGAACGAGAATGGCGCATATCGTCGCTTGGATATAGAAACCATTTTGGCTCATCTGGAACCCTCAGAGACTGTACGCCAGACGCCTTCTTGTAGCCAGAAGGCGAAGATACAGTCCGAACTGCATGGCGACATGCAGAGGTAAGCCGAAAGGCTTGCCCGCCTCGTGAGCTAATCACGGGGTCAGTAGGCGCACCCTCTGTGCGCTGAAAGTAACAGATTGTCGGTCCCTATCCACCGCAGGCGTAGGAGACTTGAGGGGAGCTGGCCCTAGTACGAGAGGACCGGGCTGGACTGACCTCTGGTGTACCAGTTGTCCCGCCAGGGGCAGACGCTGGGTAGCCATGTCGGGACGGGATAAGCGCTGAAAGCATCTAAGCGCCAAGCCCACCCCAAGATAAGGTCTCCCATCCGAGCAACGGAGTAAGGTCCCCAGTAGATGACTGGGTTGATAGGCGGCAGGTGTAAGCGCAGTAATGCGTTGAGCTGAGCCGTACTAATTGACCGAGGGCTTGCCTATTGACGCACTTCCGACGACTCCAGCTCCAGTTGTCAAAACCTCTCATGAGAGGGAGCCGACCCTCTCATGAGCGGCGAATTGCACGCTTTCAATCTGGGTGTCCATAGCGGAGGGGAAACACCCGTTCCCATCCCGAACACGGCAGTTAAGCCCTCCAGCGCCGAAGATACTGCTCTGGTAACGGAGTGGGAAAATAGGTCGATGCCCAGATTGAAATCACCTCCACGGCTCCAGAACCCTCTGGAGCCGTTTTTGCATTTAAGGTACACTATACCGCACATCCATGAGCCGTCTGAGCCTGACCGATTGGTATCGCTATCTCGAAAGCCAGTTTGCGGACGACGCGCCCGAGCCGCAGTCGCCGGAGTCGCCGACGGAGGCGTCCGCGCAATCGCCCCCGACGCTACCACAGCCGCCTGCGGAGCCGCCTCAACCTGCCGTGCGTGTGGGCGAACCGCTACCAGACGCCGAACCAACGGCTGCCCCGCCGATAGCGACGGAGATGCGCAGAGACGCGCTGGTCTCGATCCGCGTGCCCGATTTCGCCGAGTTTGTACCGATTATCGAGCAGGAACTGGGCAGGAAACCGTCCGCTGCGCCCTCTCCCAGCGCCGCGCCTGCCCCTACATCGGCACAGGCAGAGTCTGCCCCTGCGCCGACTGAGCCGCCCTCGGACGGTCCGCGCCTGCGCAAGCGCAAGCGACGCGGCAAGAAACCATCGCCCGAAGCGGTTGTGCCGCCCGAAGCCGACAAACTCTGGGCGAAACTGCCCCAGTACCTGCGCTACCTGGCGGAGTGGACGGACGACGATGGCGTCACGCGTAAATACTATCCCGTGCGCGGGCGCGACGAGAGCCGCGAGGAACTCATCGCACGGCTGACCGACCCCGTGCTGACGCTGGAAGAGACGGCGCGCCTGCTGGGCGTGTGCCCTGCGACCGTGCGCCGCTACACCGATCGCGGCTGGCTGCGCTGCTTCCGCACAGAGGGCAACCAACGCCGATTCCGTCTGTCGGACATCGTGGCGTTCCTGGAAGAGCAAGCCCTGCGCCAGCCGCGCGGGAACCGCAACGCCCATCGCGAATCGGAAGCGCCGTGAAAGTCGCCATCTTCTCGGAGAGCTACCTGCCGTACCTGAACGGGGTCAGCGTTTCGATTCGCATTCTGCACGAGGAGCTGACCCGCCGCGGGCACGAGGTCTGGATTTACGCGCCGCACTATCGCGGCTATCAAGACCCTTACCCCACGGTGCGCCGCCTGCCGTCGGTCTACACGCCGTTCGAGCCTGACTACCCGATTGCGCTGCCGTTTGCGCCCGCGCTGTGGCGCGAGTTCCGCACACTGGGAATCGATGTCGTGCATACGCACACGCCGTTTTTCACGGGGATTGTGGGCGCGCGTTGGGCAAGGCGGCTACGCATCCCGCTGGTCAGTACCTACCACACGCTGTACGAGGAGTACCTGCATTATGTGCCGCGTGTTGTGCCGCGTGCGCCTGTGCGTCGCCTGCTGCGCTGGCATCTGCGCCGCTACTACGAGGGCGTGGACGCCGTGATGACGCCTTCAGAAATCGGCGCGGAGGTGCTGCGCAAGTACGGCGTGCGCAAGCCGATTACGCCGATTCGCAACCCTGTGCTGCCGTTCCCTGAAGTCAGCAAGGCGAAGGCGCGCGCGCAGCTGGGTATCCCAGAGGAGGTCTGGATGCTGCTGTATGTCGGGCGGATGGCGCCCGAAAAGAATGTCTCCGTGCTGCTGGAGGCGATACCGCACATCGTGCGCGGCTGCCCCAACGCACGGCTGTGGCTGGTGGGTCCGGGTCCCGCGCTGGAGTCGCTCCGCGCCGAAGCCGAGGCGCGCCAACTCACCGAGTGGGTGCAGTTCACGGGTCCCGTGCCGCGCGATGAGGTGTCGCTCTACCTGCTGGCGGCAGACTTGTTCGTGTTCCCGTCGGTGACCGAGTCGCAGGGGCTGGTGCTGGACGAGGCGCAGGCAGCGGGCTTGCCCTGCATCGTCGCCAACGGCGGCGGCGCGCCCGAAGCAGTGGACTACGGGCAGACAGGGCTGGTCGTCGAGCCGACGCCCGAAGCGTTCGTGGAAGCGGTGCTGTATCTCACGCGCCATGAGGCGGAACGCGAGGCGTTGCGTCAGCGCGCCATCCGCAAGCGCGAGACGCTCTCCGTGCCCGCCGTCGTGGATCGTATCCTGCAGGTCTACGAATCGGCGCGGCAAACAGTCGGGTCGCCCGCAGCGGTCTCCGTGAGCAAGTAGCCGTCGCGGATAGGCGCACGCCACTCCGCCCACGCCTTGTACGCCGTGTAGGGCAAACGCGGCAGGTAATAGCCCAGCAGCCCCAACACTCCACGCCACGCCGACGGGCGCACCGCATGTGGTGCGACAGGCTCCCAGCGTCCCGTGCGGTAGGCGTGATCCAGGCGGGCGTAGAGGTGGAGGAGGGCTTGTTGGGATATGTCTGTTTTTTTGACCCTCACCCCCAGCCCCTCTCCCACGCAGTGGGAGAGGGGAGTTGCTGGCAGCCGTTTGGAGTGCTGAAGCGCAGCTTCAGCGTTGGGCGGAAGCTTCGCTTCCGCACTCCATAATCCCACTCTCCCATAAGCGGGCGATACGGGGGGTGAGGGCTGAAACGCCTGCACACAACCCCGCAACTCGTCCGCTATCGTTGTCTTGAGCAACGCTTCGGGAATCGCGTACACCGTGCTGAGTTCGCGGTGCAACGCCTGCAGGTCGGGCGTGTAGCCAATGCGCGCCGCCTGATGGCGCAGCGCGGCGTAGCGGGCGCGGTCTATCGGGCACGCGGTCGGCAACTGGGCTATCGCCTGAACCGCCTCCAATAGCACGCGCAGCCGCGCTAAGTCCCAGATGGGGTCGCACGCGCGAATCTCAATCGTGCCCAACCGCCGCGAGAGGATGAGGTCTTGGAAGCGGTAGTACGGGTCGTCGCGCAGCACGCCGATCGCGAACGACGACGCCACCCGATACGACTGCCCGAAGGAGCGCCCGCCTGCGTAGGGGCTGCTCGCCGAAAGCAGGATCAGTAGCGGCAGAAAGTACGCCAAGTTCGCGTACACCGTCTGCCGACGCTCGGCAGGCACGCCGACATGGATATGCAAGCCCGCTGTGTTGGTGGGCGCGTCCAAATCAAAGAGATGCCCCACAGGAACGATGTAGGCGTCGCCAGCCGCGTCCGCCAGCGCGGCGCGATGGGTGCGCAGTTCGTCCAGCAACGCATCGATGTCAGTATGGGGGCGCGTGGTAATCTCCACACTGCTCATCAGGCACTGACGCGCGTCGCGTCCTCGCGCAAAGTTGCTCGCCGTGTGTTTGTAGTAATCGCGCGGGTTGCGCCACAGCAGTTTCGCCAGCGCGTAAAGGGCGTCCAGCGTCGGGCGCGTCGGCGTCGTGATAAAAACCTCCTCCTCCAGTCCGAGCGTGAGGCTGGACACCGCACAGGTACTCACAGCGCAAAGGATACCCGACATGCTACACTACTGGGGATGCTGTGCGCGGAGGCGATTACGGCGGGCTATGGGCGCGTGCCTGTGGTGCATGAGGCGTCGTTGCAGGTCGCGCGGGGGCAAGTCGTTGCGCTGCTGGGACCGAACGGGTCGGGCAAGACGACGCTGCTGCGCGTGCTGGCGCGCACGCTTGCGCCGTTTGCGGGGCGGCTGACGCTGGATGGACAGCCCTACGACGCCTACAGCCCTACCGAATTCGCACGGCGCGTCGCCTATGCCCCCCAAGAGACCCCTGCCGAGATGGGCTTCACGGTCGCCGAACTGGTGATGATGGGACGCTACCCGCACCAGAAGGGCTTCTGGGGCGCAACCCGCGCCGACTGGGACGCCGTGCAACAGGCGATGATGCTGATGCAGATTGACCCGCTCGCCACGCGCACCATCAGCCAACTCAGTGGGGGCGAACGCCAGCGGGTGAACCTCGCACGCGCGTTGGCGCAACAGGCGCAGTACCTGCTACTGGACGAGCCGACCACCCACTTAGACCTGCGCCACCAGACGCGCCTGATGCACACCCTACGCCAGTACGCCTCCGAGCGGCAGGTCGGCATACTGGTCGTGCTGCACGACCTGAACCTTGCCAGCCAGTACGCCGACCACATCGCGCTGATGCAGGCGGGCAGGCTCGTTGCGCAGGGGACGCCCGACGCGGTGATGCAGCCCGCCCTATTGGAGACGGTCTACCATACGCCCGTGCTGACGCAGACGAACCCGACGACGGGCAAGCCGTTGGTGTTCGCGCTTGCGCCCGACGACGCGCCGCAGGTTCCGCCCAACGCGCCGGTGGCGTTCGTGATTGCTGGGGGCGGGTCGGGTGCGGCGGTCTACTACGCGCTGCTTTCAGCGGGCTGGCGTGTCTGCACGGGCGTGCTGAACCTGCTGGACACCGACGAGGAAGCGGCGCGCGCCCTGCGACTGGAACACATCACCGAGCAGCCCTTCTCGCCGATTTCGGACGACGCCTACCGCCGCGCACGGCAACTGGTGCAGGCGGCAGACGCCGTCATCATCGCCGACGCGCCGTTCGGACGGGGCAACCTGCGCAATCTGGAGCTGGCACGCTGGGCGCAGGAGCACGGCAAGCCCATCTTCGCGCTGGAGAGCCGCCCCATCGAGACGCGCGACTTTACGGATGGGGCAGCCTGCACGCTCTGGCGACTGCTCGTGCAAGACGGCATGGCGACCGCGCCCGACCTGACCACGCTGCTGGAGCAACTTGCGCCGCTCACTCCAAATGGGGCTGCGGCTTCGTCCAGATCCGCAACATCATAAAGCCTATCGCGCCCGCCAGCGCGGAGCCTGCAAGGATGCCCAACTTCGCGTAGTTCAGCTCGTCGCCGCGAAACGCCAGCCCGCCGATAAACAGCGCCATCGTAAAGCCAATCCCCGCCAGAAAGCCGACGCCCACAATATGCACAAAGTTGATGCCCTGCGGCAGCTGCGCCAGCCCCAGCCGAACAGCCAGCCACGAGAAGAGCGCAATCCCCAGCGGCTTGCCGACGAGCAGCCCCAGCGCAACGCCCCAAATCACGCGGCTCGTCCAGTTCAGCCCGCCCTCGCCGCCGAGCGCAACGCCCGCGTTCGCCAGCGCGAAAATCGGCATCACGAAAAACGCCACAAAGTAGTGCAGCTGATGCTCCAATCGCTGCAGGGGCGACTGCACGCGCAGGGCTTCGCGCTCAATCGCTTCCACCGCCGACTGCTGTTCGGGCGACAGGATGATTGTGCGCTCCGTGACGGGCTGGTCGAACTGATTCAGGTACTCGCGCACGCGCACGATGAACAGCTCGGGGTCAATCCGCGAGCGCACGGGGATCGCGAACGCGCCCAGCACGCCCGCCACCGTCGCATGCACGCCCGACTTGAGCATGAAAAACCACATCCCCAGACTCACGAGGAAGTAAATCAGCGCGTTGCGCACGCCCAGCCGATTCATGGCAATCATCGCGCCCCAAAACAGCAGCGAGTAGAGCAGCGCGTTCACCTTGAGGTTCTCCGTGTAGAACAGCGCAATCACCAGCACCGCGCCGAGGTCGTCCACAATCGCCAGCGCGGTGAGGAACACCTTGAGCGCGAGCGGCGCGCGCGTGCCCAGCAGCGCGAGCGCGCCCAACGCGAAGGCGATGTCAGTCGCCATCGGCACGCCCCAACCGCGAATTTCAGGCGTGCCCCAGTTCAGCGCAACATAAATCAGCGCAGGCACAACCATCCCGCCCAGCGCCGCTGCCATCGACAGCGCGGCTTTACGCGGCGAGCGCAACTCGCCCACCAACAACTCGCGCTTAATCTCCATCCCCACCAAAAAGAAGAACACCGCCATCAAGCCGTCGTTAATCCACAGCAGCAGCGGCTTGTCGATGTCGATAAGGTTGCCGAAGCGCACCTCCACGGGGGTAGACCAGAGCCGAAAGTAGTATTCGCCCAGCGGCGAGTTCGCCCAGAGCATCGCAATTAAAGCGCATGCCAGCAGCACGATGCCCCCTGCGCTCGCCTGCTTGGCGAACAACGCGAAGGGCTTTAGGAGTCGCTCAATCGGCAATGGCTCTAACGGCTGATACTTCGTCGGCTTGAGTTGCGCCATCGTTCACATCCCCAAAATGTGGTAGCCCGCGTCGATGTAGATGACCTCGCCCGTGATGCCGCGCCCCATGTCGCTGAACAGGAACACGGCGGCGTCGCCCACTTCGTTGGGGTCCGTGTCGCGTTTGAACGGCGCATGATGGCGCACATACTCCATCATCGAGGTAAAGCCCCGAATGCCCCGCGCTGCAAGCGTGCTGACAGGTCCAGGCGAAAGCGCGTTCACGCGAATCTGCCGCTCGCCCAGCTCGTATGCCAAGTAGCGCAGACTGGCTTCCAGCGCGGCTTTGGCGACGCCCATCACATTGTAGCCAGGCACGACCCGCTCACTGCCCAAGTAGGTCAGTGTGAGGATGGACGCCCCGTCTCGCAAAATCGGCTCCAGATGGCGAGTCGCCGCCACGAAGGTGTAGACGCTGGTCTCCAGCGCGAGTTTGAACCCCTCGCGCGAGGTGTCCAAGTAGCGTCCTGCCAGCTCCTCGCGCAGGGCATACGCCACGCAGTGCGCCATAAAGTCCACCTGTCCCCAGCGTTCGCGCAGCGTGCTGGCGACCTGCTGAATTTCGGCGTCGTTGTTCAGGTCGCACTGCAGCGTGAAGGCGTCGGGCAGCTCCTGCGCCAGCGCGCTAACCTTCTCCTCGAAGCGGTCATTCTGGTAGGCAATCGCCAGTTGTGCGCCGTGCGCCGCACACCGCTGGGCGATTTTCCACGCCAAGCTGTGCTGGTTCGCCACCCCGAAGATGATGCCCTTCTTCCCTGTCAGCATAGAGAAACCTCCTGTCGCCTAAAGGATACCCGATACGAGTGGGCTATCAGGGAGCGGAAGGGGTAGAATCTACCCTGCATGAGCAGTAGATACCGACGACGCCCTGAAGACTTGAAAGCACGCGCCAGCCTCTACTGGCCGCAGGAGCTGCGTGAGCAAGCGGTCTCGACGCAGGTGATGACCCGCCTCTTGGAAACCCAAGAGACTTTCGTCTCCATTCTCAAGGTGGCTGATGCTTCGCCCACGAGTTGGGAGCAAGTGATAAGCGGTTGCTCGCTGTTGCGAAATCCCCTACAGGAAAGTATTGTGCGATTGAAGTCTCCTTTCAGGTCACAACGAACAGTGTCATAGAGCGAAAGTCGGGACAAGCCCAGAGCCGCTGGGAAAAGCTGCACTCGATAGGGGCAGCGATTGCCTATGTTATTGACGGAGCAGGGAACTTTGAGCGTGAGAACGCGATGCGCACACTTTGTGACTACAGTGACTGTACAATTGCCTTTGGAGACACGGAGTTGGAGCTTCTGGTACAGTTTCTCAGAGAACATGGAGGTGAAGCAAATGGCGCACTGGAGTGAGAATGCACAGAGGTTACAGTTACAGGAATATCGCCCTCGTCGCTCAGAAGCTGTAGAGGCATATCTGCCCCAGGAGCCAGCAGTGTGTCTGTTTCTACTTCCGCATGGACGGACAGATGCCATTGCACGCCAAAGCGAGGCGCTTTACCAACAGTTCTCACGCTTTTGCGCTCGTCTGCACCCCGAGTCGGTGGTTGCTATTCTCACTTCGCCGCCAGACGCCGCGCGGTTACTGCCATTTCTGGAGAAAGAATTACGATTTCAACTGTGGGTGGCGGTAAAGGTCGCTCCAGAATCCGCGCTGCCCGCCTTGATACCGAACCGTCATGCAGCCCTGATGATACTGATACGACAAATACTTTCTCAGTTGGGGCGAGGCGTGTGCGGCTGCTCGCACCACAGGGATGTCCGACTTGCCGCCCCACCTACGGCAGGGTACAAAGGAACAGCTCGCACTGGGGTTTGATGAGTGAGGCTACCCTGTGGCAACTTCTCTGCGAAAACTCATGGGGGCGCACAGAGGCACGCACTCTGCAGCACCCGCTGCTTCCCCACGCCCGCAGGGGGCTTGGGCGTAAGGAGCAGCACCCGCTGCCGAAGTCGAACAGCACGGTCTGCAGACGCCTGCCGCGTGACCCTTTTTCGCCAGAGTGAATGCCGGGGCGCGGTCGCCGCGCCCCCGACGATTCTCATTCAAACACGAACAGCAGGTACTGCGCAATCCCAATGTCGCCTTCTACTTGCAATTCGCCCGTGTTGTAGGCGTCCAGCGGGTCGCGCTTGCCCGTGATAATCGCCACGAAGACCTGCGCAGGCGCTTTGATCGTCACGGCTGCTTCGGAGGGACTGCCCTCGCGGCTTATGGTCGCCTTGCCGTCTGCAATGCGCAGATAAAACTCGCCCGCGCCCTCCAGCACGAGGCGGTAGGTCGCCTTGAAGTTGCCCGCGCGGTCAGGGCGGAACCGCTGCAGGTACTTCTCCAGCTCCTGCTCTACAGGCGACTTCTCGGCGGGCGCAGCGGCGACAGGAGTCGTCGTGCGCGGGGTCAACCGCGCCATCATCTGACGCGCCGCCTGCACCATCTCGTGCCCAATCTCCGAACCGACCGACATGCTGCGCTCGTAGCTATAGATGTCCAGATAGTAGTCTGGCGGGGCAAGAATGTAGCCCAGCTCATCGTTTGCCAGCCCGAACAGGAACACGGGGTCGCCGAACATTGCAAACCGCCGCTTTAGGAAGATGCCGATATTCGGCAGCACCTCGCCTGGCATGGTGAACATCACGGCGTCGCCCAAGCGAATAAAGTGCGACTCGGTGGTTACCTTGCCGTCCGCTAACGAGGGACCCGCGGGGATGACACCCGCTGCCAGCGCGAGTTTGAACCGCTCGTTTTCCAGCGGCACGGTGTAGGTCATCTCGATATGTTGCAGCGTGACGGAGTCGGTGAATGCCGCTTTAGCGATGGCTTCCAGTGCGCGGTTGGCGATAATCGTGCCGAACCGTTCGGCGCGCGCCCAGTCGCGTCCTTTGGGGGCGTTCGGGTCGCCAGGCGCGGGTGAAATCATCCCGCCCAGCGCGCCGTTCGCGAAAATCGCCACCCCGCCGACCGCGCGCTCCACCGTCTGGTAGTACCAATGACAGAAGTCGCTGGTCAGCTGGTCGTTGTTCAGTACTTCGGGGTGGCAGGCGAAGTTGGTCAGTGTGGCGATGACCTTGCCGTCCGCCTTGCTGCGGAACTGCATCACCGCCGCTTCGGTGTCCAGAATCTGCTCGATGCGGTAGTTTTTGGCGACGCCTTCGATGGTGGTCTTCGCGAAGCCCACAAGCGCGGGCTGGAGTTTACTCGCTGCCTCGTCGACGGTCTTCGCGACGGTCTCGATGACGAAGTTCACATACTCGTTATCGCGTCCCGACTGTGTGGGGGTCGGTCCCCACAGCCCGATGGTGTCGGGCGCGGAATGCACATGCGTACACAGCACCATCACGCGGTTGGGGGGTACGGATTTGACCTGCTGGCGGATGCGTTGCACATCGTCGCGCAGCAGCCCCAGCAGGTCGCACACGACGATGGCGATTCGCTCGTTGCCCACCTGCACCACGAGGGCGCGCGCCCAGATATCGTCGTGGACGCCGCCTGTGTTCGGGCGGTTCGGCGAATAGCCCGCCAGAAACACCTGCTTGGTCGGGGTAATCTTGTTGGCTGCTGCGCCCGCTTGCAGCCCTTGCGCCCAACCTGCGAATAGCAGTGCAAAACCCAGCGTCGTTGCGAGTAGTCTCATAGGTTCACCTCCTGTACCGACCAGTTGTTCGGTACAGGAGGTGTGATTCCTGCTATCGCCTCGGCGTCATCGGCTCACGACGCGCCAGAAGTCGCCGTGCCGCTTGACCGCGTAGTTCGAGCCGATGAGTAGCTTCTGCAGCGCGTCTTCGAGTGTGGCGTCCTGCACATCCAGCACGACCAGCGGCTCTTCGCCGTTGGGGACCCACTCAATCGGCGTCTGGTACGCGCTGGCGAGTTGGCGCAGGGCGTCGCCGAGTTTCGCTTGCAGGCGCAGGCTCGCCAGTTTCGCTTGCGGGTAGCCCGCGGGCACATACAGCACGCGCGATTGCCCCTCCAGCGTCCAGCGCAGGGTCAGCACGCGCTCGCCCGAAGTGTGCAGCAGCGTCTGCAGGGGGATTTCGACGGTCTTGCCAGGCAGCAGCCGTCCGCTCCAGACCACGATTGGCTCGGTCTTCGCGTCACCTTCGGGTGCGTAGCGCAGTTCGGCGGTCGCCTCGCGGTTCATGCGCGCCTCCAGCACGGGCACGCGCGCGCCGTCGGCGGTGGTGCGGTACTCCAGAAACACGCCCGCCTGCACGGGCTGCGGCGTCTGCACAGGCGGCTTGGGTTTCGCGCCGAAGCCAAACGCGGCTTGCACGCCGTCCGATTGCGCGGCAAAAAAGCCCATGATGAACAGCCCCGCTGCCACTGCCGCCGCGCCTGCCCAGCGCCAGAGGGCGATGCGCCCTTGCGCCTCACGCGCGCGCGTGTTCGCCCGCACATGGGTCATAATCCGCGCGTGCAAATCGGCAGGGGGCGCAACTTCGGGCATTGCGCTCAGCCCGCGCCAAATCGCTTGCGTAAACTGCGCCTCGCGCTGGCACGCCGCACACCCGCGCAAGTGCGCCTCGACGCGCTCGCGCATCGCTTCGCTCAAAGACCCCTCGCAATAGTCGTTCAGCAGGCTCCTCACCTGTTCACAGCGCATCGCTCGCCTCCTGTGGCACTCCAGTCATAGGACTCGCCTCCATGCCAAAAAGTTCCCGATACGGCTCCAGCAGTTGGCGCAAGGCGTTTCGGGCGCGGTTCAGGCGCGACTTAATCGTGCCCAGCGGCAGCCCCAGAATCTGCGCAATCTCCTCGTAGGGACGCTCCTCGATATGGAACAGCACGACCATCACGCGCTGGTATTCGGGCAGCTGCTGGATGGCTTCCATCAGCACGCGCCGCTGCTCCTGTTGCAGGGCGTGCCCCATAATGTCCACGCTCTCGTCTTCAATCGGCAGCTCGTAGGGTTCGTCGTCGTCTTCGGTGGGCATCTCCAGCGGCAGGTGCTGGTGGCGCGCCTCGCGCTTGCGAAAATCGAAAAACACATTGCTCACCACGCGATACAGCCATGTGGAGAGCTGCGCGTCGCCGCGAAAGCGTTTCAGCGAGTTATACATCCGCAGGAACGCTTCGGCGGCGACATCGGCAGCGTCGTCGGGGTTGTTCGTCAGGCGGTAGGCGAGTTGGTACACTTTCTGCTCGTAGCGGCGCACCAGCAGGTCGAACGCGAACTCGTCGCCTTCCTTGAAGCGTTCAATCAGCACCTCGTCGCTGCTGTAGTCGTAGATGCTCATGCCCTCCGCCTGTTCGCCCGCGCTACTTGGATAGACTCGCCTCGCGCAGCGCGTGTTGCTCCTCGTCGGACAGCCCGATGCTGGAGGCGCGGCTTTTTATCGGCTTGGCGTAGACGCGCATCTCGTGGCGGCTGTGAATGCCGCTGATGACTACGCCGTCGCCATGCTCGTTCAGCACTGCCAGCGCGAAGCTCTGCTGCCCGCCGATGTCGGGGAAGGCGTCGTAGCGCACCAGCCCGACCCGCTGCAGACAGCGATTCGTTTGACTCTGCAACTGTTCCAGATGGTTCCCGTGCGCTTTGAGGGTCTCTTCCATCAGCGACACGCGGCGCAGGGTCTCGTACAGGGTATGCTCCAGCGAGCCGCCCTCCGAGTGTTGCATCAGTTGCTTCCAGCGGCGCATGAACGCGCCCCAGCGCAGTGCCTGCACCAGGTTCCACACTGCCAGCGCCGCCACGGCGACCAGTAGCCCGACGGTCACTTGCGGTTGCTGCGCCCACTCCACGATTGCTTCCCAGTTCATAGCCCTTCGGGAATTGTACCTGTCCAGAGGTATAATCGCGCCTCGATGCGTCGGTTCCACATCGGCTCGCCCGAATGGTCGCCCCCGCGCGTGCCGCTGCAGTTGCCGTTGGGCTTCGGCTCGCTGGGCTGGCTGGCGCACCTGATTCGCAAGCACAAGCTCGACCTGACGGAGGTAGACCTTGCGCCCGTCGCGCAGGCGTGCTACGACTACTGGCGCGAAGTGGGCGACATGGACGAGGCAGGCGACGCGCTGGCGACGCTGGCGTACCTGACGGAACGCAAGGCGCAACGCCTGCTCGCGCCTGACCCAGAGCCTGAACTCGACGATGAAGCGGAGTGGCTCGCGCCCGCGCGCCTGCCTGATATGTACCTGCGCTTGGCGGAGCATCTGCGACAGCGCGAAGGCGAGCGGATGCAACTGTTTTTTCGCGGCGGCGCGATTGACCCCCGCGACTACGAACTGCCGCCCGAATTCGGCGCGGAGCTGCCCGACCAGCTCTGGCTCGCCTTCAAACGCCTGCTGGCACAGCGGATACCCCTCCCCGACGCGATCCCGCACCGACGCTACTTCTCGCTGCACGCGCGGATGATCGAGATTCGCGAGCGATTGCATGGCGCGGCGCAGCCCCTGCCGTTCGACGCGCTCGCGCAGGACGCGCTCGATGTGCTGGACTTGCTGGTCTCGTTTCTGGCGATGCTCGAACTGTGGCGTCTGGGGCATATTGCAGTGAGCATCGATGAGGCTGGGGGTGTGTGGCTGGAGGCAGCAGTAGTTAATGGGTAAGAGAGCATTCGCCTTCGTGCGCAGATTAGCCTCTGCACTTCGCGAGAGCAAGCGACGCCTGACAGGACATCTACGACCCGCGTCGGTAGCGGTGGGTTGGTGTGGCGTAGATTAGTGCGGTAGGGGGCAGTGTACCCCCTACCCAAACAATTCTCGCACGGGGATTTGCAGGTTTGGTAGCACAGGCGCGCCGTACAGGGTGTCGCGTTCGGTAAGCGTCTGCGCTTGCCCGTGCGAATCCCACACGGTCACAGTGCGCTGCTGCGGGTCAACAACCCACACCACCTGCACGCCTCCCGCCAGCCATTCACGCGCCTTGTCGTGAACTGCACGCTCCGTATCAGAGGGCGAGACCACCTCCACCACAAGGTCGGGCACAATCGGGCAGAAGCCGCTGGGCAGCCCGCCTTCGGGAATGCGCTCCCTGCGGATGAAGGCGACATCGGGGGCAAGCACGCTCTCTCCTGCGGGGGTGCGTATCACAAAACCCGTCTCGGCAGCAAGCAACTCGCCTTCATCCGCGCCCATCAGATACGCGCCCAATCGCACATTAATCCGCGCCGTCGTTTGTCCGTGTCGTGCGCCTGTCGGCATATACTCACGCACCTCCCCGCGCCACAGCTCAGCGCGTTTGCCCAGATAGCGCCGTTCGAACTCCGCAACGCTCAACTGCTCCTGAACCGCGTGAGACATTCGCGTCACCTGTGAGAGTGTACCCTACGCTCTATCGCACCGCTGTTTCTCGGGCAAGGGCGTAAGGATACTGCCAAGGGGTGGGTAGGAACTCTGCCTCGCCTCGCGAATCCCCGTCTTATGCAACGCACAGCACTCTACGCGGCGCACCTGCAGGCAGGCGGGCGGATGGTACCCTTCGCGGGCTGGGGGATGCCCGTGCAGTACGCGGGCATCCTGCAGGAGGTGCAAGCCGTGCGCCAACGGTGGGGCGTGTTCGATGTGAGCCATATGGCGCGCGCCTACTTTCGCGGCGCGGACGCCCGCGCGTTCCTGAGCCGCCTTGTGCCCTCCGACCTCGGCAAAGTCGCGCCGATGACGGGACAATACACCGTACTGACCAACGAGCGCGGCGGCGTCGTGGACGACATCATCCTCTACGAACTTGCGCCCGACGAGTACCTGATGGTGTTCAACGCTGCGAACCGCCAGAAGGACTTGGACTGGTTCCACCGCTGGCAGGGCGAGTGGGGCATGGGGGTGCAGATTGACGACCAGACGGAGCAGACGGTGATGCTGGCGGTGCAGGGACCTGAGGCGACGGCGCGGTTGAGTGCGCTGCTGGGCGCGCCGCTGGGCGAGACGCCGCGCTTCGGGGCAACCTTCGTGGCGTGGGACGGTGTGCAGTTATTCGCTGCGCGCACGGGCTACACAGGCGAGGACGGCTTCGAACTGATTGCCCCTGCGCAGGCGGGTGTGCGCCTGTGGGACGCGCTGCTTACGGCTGGGGCGACCCCATGCGGGCTGGGCGCACGTGATGTGCTGCGCACCGAAGCGGGACTGCACCTGTACGGGCACGAACTGACCGACGACACGAACCCCATCGAGGCGGGGCTGGGCTGGCTGGTGAGCGAGCGCATTGACTACATCGGCGCGGAGGCGATTGCGCAGGCGAAGCAGCACGGCGTCGCCCGCAAACTGATGGGTATCCGCCTGCTGGAGCGCGGCGTGCCCCGCGAGGGCTACCCCGTACGCATCGACGGCGCACCCGTCAGTACGCTGACCAGCGGCGTCTACTCGCCCACGCTGGAGCAGGGCATCGGCATGGCGTACCTGCCCACCGAGTACGCGAAAGCGGGCACGCCCTGCGCCGTCGAGATTCGCGGCAAAGCTGTGCCCGCCGTCGTCAGCACGCGCCGATTCCTAAAGGGGGGATGACCGTGCAGGCGTTCGAGCGCACGCACGACACGCCCTACCCACCGCGCGAGGCGCGGGTTGCCAGCCGCGCACGCTGGGACGCCTTCGCGCGACGCCTGCGCGAGCATCTGCGCCTGTCGCTGGGGTTGACGCCGAGCCTGCCCGAACCGCCCCTGCGCGCCCTGCGGACGGAAGCGCATCGCGGCGACGGCTACCGCATCGAACGCTTCGCGCTGGAGACGCTGCCTGGTTTCTACCTGACGGGGAGCCTGTTTGTGCCCGACGCGCCCGCCGACGCACGCGCCCCCGCTATGCTGCAACCGCACGGGCACTTTGAACAGGGCAGGCTGAACGAGGCGGATGTGCGGCGCGCCGTCGCGCTGGCACAGGCGGGCGTCTATGTGCTGTCCTACGATATGGTCGGCTACAACGACCAGTTCCAGCTGCCGCACTGGAGCGCGGAGCCGCTGGAGTGGCGGCGGTGGGGCTTCAGCCGCGCGGGACTGCAAACTTGGAACAGCCTGTGCGCGTTCGAATGGCTACGCCAGCAGCGGGAGATAGACCCGCAGCGCATCGGCTGCAGCGGGATTTCAGGCGGCGGCACGCAGACCTTCCTGCTGAGCGCGTTGGAGCCGCGCCTGAGTTGCGCCGCGCCCGTGAAGATGGTCTCCAGCGTTATGCAGGGCGGGTGCATCTGCGAGAACGCGCCGCTGCTGCGCCTGTTCGCGGGCAACCCCGAGATTGCAGGGCTGACCGCGCCGCGCCCACTGCTGCTGATTTCCGACACAGGCGACTGGACGCGCGACAACCCCGATACGGTTGCGCCCCACCTAAAGCGCGTCTACGGGCTGTTCCGCGCTGAGGGGCAGTTCGCGCACGCGCACTACAACGAGGGGCATCAGTGGGGCGCAGAGCCGCGCCGCGCCTACTACGAGTGGATTGCCCGCGTGTGGCGGCTGCCGCGCACGCCGCAAGACCCCGACCTGCGCTGGGAGAGCCTGCTGCCTGCGCTGCGCGTGTGGGGCGACGCGCTACCCAAGCCGAGCGACGCGCCGACGGGCGATGCCGTGCTGCGCCTGTACCAGCGGCTGGCGGGCGAGTCGGTTGCCCGCTGGCGGCGCACGCGCCGATTCGAGGCGGAGGCGCGCGCCGCGCTGCTTAGCATGCTGGGGCTGGAGCGCGGCGACGACGCCCGCGACGACCCCGTGCCCGACGCATGGCAAGGTGTGCTGCCCAGTCGCCGCTACGCTCGCCTTGTGGTCGCACTGGGCGAGGCGAGCGTGCGCCGCTGGCAACGCGACGGCTACGCCATCGTGCGCCTGCCCGAACTGCCGCGCCCCGCGCCCAAGACCGACTACGCCTACCTCGCGACCTACAACCTGACGCCCGACACGGCGCGGGCGCGCACGCTGCTGGGCGTGCTGATGCGCCTCAAGCCGCGTGCGACGCGCCTCGCCGTCGCTGCACACGGCGAGTGGGCGACCCTGAGCGGGATCGCGTGCGCCCTTGCCCAAGTCCCGCTGGACGCGCCGAGCCTCGCCGAACCCGAACCATTAGACCTGCCCTGCTACGACCGTCTCGGCGGCGCAGCGACTCTGAGGCAGATACTTGCTTCCCCTAAGTGAGCCCGCCCGCACAGGAGTCGTCCGCGCTTGCCTCTCTGCTAATCAGGATGGGGTATCTTATCGTCAGCGCGACGGTTGGAGCGTCGCCAATCACAACGGAGGGCTATACTATGCGAATCACACGGCTGACGGCGATTGTCGCCTGCATAATAGCGTTCGTTCAAGTAGCGTTTGCTGCCGACCCTACAATCCGCCTGCGGTTCGAAATCGATACCCTGAGAGGGTACATCTGCCTGCAAGCCCGCGTCAACGACAACCGCGAGCCAGAATGGTTCGTCTTCGACACAGGGGGGAGTGGGTCGCTGCTCCTGCAACCGAAAGCGGCGAGCCGATTGAATATCAGCTACGACAAAGAGGCATGGCAGGCATTCAGCGAATACAGCACGGTTCGGGGAGGCTATCGCGTACCA
Source organism: Synechococcus sp. RC10B2 (assembly GCF_047502635.1). Taxonomy (NCBI): domain Bacteria; kingdom Bacillati; phylum Cyanobacteriota; class Cyanophyceae; order Synechococcales; family Synechococcaceae; genus Synechococcus; species Synechococcus sp. RC10B2. Next base: position 6,279 of record NZ_JANSHO010000085.1, on the reverse strand, counting down.
GAAGTTGTCCTGCGCTTCGATGGAGATATTACCTACCGCGTCCAGAACGATACCTACGTGCTCGCCGAAGACGAGGAGCTTCCGCTTATAGTGGCTGTCGGCAACAAACTCGTCAAGGCGGCGGGAGTAATCGGGATTGGCTTGTTTCCGAAGCGTTATGTAAAGATCTCGTATGACACCCGCGAGCTTATCGTATCGACCACCCCGATGGAGTTAGACGGCTGGCAAGAGGTCACGGCACAGTATAAAGAGAATAGACCGTACATTCAGTTGACGGTGGGTAATCAGCCGATGACAGCCCTGCTGGACAGTGGAGCGGAGGACGGCCTTTGGCTGACTTGCGACCAACTCAAAAAACTTGCCCCCGAAGCGAAGCCCTGCACACCCTCATCCGACTATTTTCCAACGAGGCTTTTTCCACCAACCAAGCTTGGGGAGTTTCCACTCAACCTCCGATTGATTCGTATTAGCAAGAAAGAGAGACCTTACCTGCTGTTCGGCGCACTGGAGATGATCCACTACAACTGGATTATCAACACCGATGGGATGCGGGTTTACGCGAAGCGTCGGGAGCCACTACCGAAAATCCAGATCCGTTCACGTACCTCCGTCCTTTTTCATATCTTCCCTCTGTACTACGAGGAAAGAGGATTTCTCGCGATTCCTGTCCCGCGCGGCGCGCTGTGGCAATCAGGCATAAGAGTTGGTGAGAATCCTGAAGACCTCTGCTTGATCACCGAAGTCAACGGCGTCGTCGTCCCGACTGAACTCAAGGAGGCTACTCAAGAGGAGATGTACGCGAGTTTATTGAGGCTGATGGCAAGTCCTTTCGTGGAGACGGTGCGTCTGCGCCTCCAGTGCAAGGGTCAAGAGCAAGAGTTCACTTTCCAACCATTCGCCGACTACAAACTTTACGAGTCCGTAGAGTCTATTCCTTTCAGAGGGAATATTGACTGGGAGATTGAGTATGATCCAGAGCGCGGTGAGCAATCGCGCCTAACCCTAACCTTTTCAGACCCACGCTGGAGCGCGTTCTACCGTGTGAATGGTCAGCCTGTTGAGCAGCATAACCAAGAGCATCCCCACACGGTTGTGCGCGTGGTTGGGCTACCCGAACAGTTCAGCGTCTTGGACTTTATTGAATACCTGCACACGCAGTTGTTCCAAGGGAGGTCTGTGACCGTCATCTGCTTGAACGAGTCGGGGCAGGAGGTGGAGGTGGAAATTCCGCCGCGCGAGCAAGTGAAACCGCAAGCTGTCTCGGCGGACGGCACTGCCAACGAGCGGTAGCCCAAACCGCGATGCGGATGTAGCGTGCTGTTCCCGCCGAGCGTCTTAGTGTCGAGAGGCAAGCGCGGGGTACAATTGCCTTTGAGGTGCGCCTGTGCGACTGAGCGAATTCAAGCAACGAGTGGAAGCCGAGTTCGGACCGAACCTGCAGAACGCCACGCCCGCGAATGTGCGCGAGTTTCTCGACAAACTCCAGCAGGAGGCGTGGGAGAACCAACGCCGCCACAGCGAACGCTACGAGATGCCCGTCGAAAACGCCCGCACTTACGAAGAGGTCATGAAGGAGTTTTTCATGGATGTGCTGGATCTGCCCGCCGAGCGCGCCGTGATGCTGCTGTGGACGCTTGCGCTGGATCTCACTTTCGCCGCAATAGAACACCAATACTCGGAGGTGTTGGATCCGCTGTTTCGCGGCATGGACGACCCCGAATAGCCGAATCCCGTATTCCGTCCAGTGCAGAGCCTCCCCGAATCGGGCAGAATCTCTCATAGCAACACCATTTGGGGAGGCTGCGCTATGTCTTTCAAGGACGCACAGCAGTATGTTGGGATGGAGTGCGTGGTCGCTTGGCGCGATCGGCGCGGGGATGTCCAGGAGCGGAAACTCTTCATCTCGGATGTGACCTTCGTGCCGCTGTACGGCATCTGCTTGATCACCGACTACATGGAGATACGCCTTGACCGTGTGGTGAATATCCGCGCGGTGGGCGAGGCGGCAGAGCCTGCTGCCGCTTAGGACGCCCCCAACGGGGAAGGAAGGGTGGCGCGGCGTGGGGCAATCCCCTGCGCCGCGTTAGACGCTCAATACGCCCTGCGCGTACAATTCGCGCACCAGCACATCCTGCGGCGCGCGGTCGTTGCGCACCTGAAGGTAGGTTCCCCCAATTCGTCGGCACGCGGTCTGAATCGCCTCGATGTGCGCCTTCAGCCTGCGCTGGTACTCTTGCAGCACGCCGCCCGTCGCCGTGATGTCGATGGCTTCGCCCGTTTCGGCGTCCACCAGTTTCAAGTCGCCCTCCAAGTCGGGGTCTAACTCCACTTCCGAGAGGATGTGCAGTAGCACGACCTCATGTCGGCGGCTGCCCAGCGCGCGCAGCGCGTCGGGGAACGCCTCGTCCAGCCCGTCGGTCAACAGCAGCGCCAACCCGCTGGGCAGGTTCGCATGCGCGAAGCGTTGCACCGCCGCCGCAAGATGCCTGCCGTCGGGCTGTCGCGTGCGCAGCCACTCCAGCAGGCGCGTGTAGGCGACCCTGCCGCGCAGCGGGCGCGTCTCCGCATGCTGATGGTGCAGCGCGGTCGGATACACCGCGTCGCCCGCAATCAGCCCGATGTAGCCCAAGCACGCCGCCAACGAACGCGCCGCGTCGAACTTCGTCGGCTCGCCAAACGCCATCGACGCCGAACAGTCCAACAGCAGATGCACGGGCAACTCCTGCTCGTCCTGATAGGTGCGCAGGTAGGCGCGGTCTAATCGCGCGAGGATGTTCCAGTCCAAGTGGCGCAGGTCGTCGCCGGGAGTGTAGTGGCGGTAGTCGGCGAACTCGATGGAGATGCCCTTGCGCGGCGACAGCCGCTCACCCCGAATCGCCGCTGCGTGCGTCTTCTTCGGCTGGAACCGATACCGCTCCAGCCGACCCAGCACCTCTACCGAGACCCCGTCCCACGCCATACTCTGATTCTACCCTGTCGGCTTCGCGTGCTAATGCGAACCGATACCCTCGCGCCCGCCTGCCATAATTAAGGCATGCGATTCGTTGCGTGGTTGCTTGTGATTGGGCTGGCGTTGGCGGGCTGTGGGCGCACGCAGCAGCAGGCGCAGCCCCAGAAGAGCCTGCTGGAGCAGGGCGTGCAGAAACTGGAGACGCGCGACTATGAGGGCGCGGCGACGCTGTTTCAGCAGTATGTAGATCAGTCGCCCAGCTTCACCGTCGCCCTACAGGAGGTGTACCGCGCCTACATGACGCGCCCCGAACGCCCTGCGGAGCAGGCGTACAAGTTCCTCGTCCAGTACGAGCCGCGCGCGAGCGAAATCCCCGTGCAGATAGACCGCGCAGGCTACTACCAAGTGCTGGGCACGCTCGCGTTCCTTGCGGGCAAACGCGACGAGTACGCCCCCTGGTTCGAAAAAGCGCTGCAGTTAGACCCGCAGAACCACTTGGCGATGAACGACTACGCCTACGCGCTGGCAGAAGACGGGCGCGAGTTGGAGAAGGCGTTGCGCCTCGTGCGGCGGGCGATTGCCATCAAGTCGAATGTCGGCGCGTACCACGACACGCACGGCTGGGTTCTCTACAAACTGGGGCGGTACGACGAGGCGTTGCGCGAGTTGCGTTTAGCGGTGCAGACCGCGCCCGACACGCCCGATTTGCGCTACCACCTCGCCGCCGTGTACGCGAAACTGGGGCGCAAGGACGACGCGCTCGTCGAGCTGGAGAAGGCGCTCGCGCTCAAGCCTGGACACGAGCCGTCGCTGCAACTGCGCAAGGAGTTGCTGGGGGAGAAGGCGAGGTAGTAGTTTTCGCATACTTTTGGAGTGCGGAAGCGTCAGCTTCCGCAAATCGCTGAAGCTGCGCTTTGGAGTGCGGAAGCGTCAGCTTCCGCAAATCGCTGAAGCTGCGCTTCAGCACTCCAAAAGGCTGGGTGAGTACACGATGCGGGCGAGGGCACTCACACCCGCAACCCGCGACTGAGTTCGTCGGCGGTGTAGGCGGGGCGACCGCTGCACGCCAGGCGCGCGCCCGCCTGCCCGTGCAGGTAGACGCCCACCTGCGCGGCAGCGAGCGGCTCCAGCCCGTGCGCCAGCAGCCCCGCAATCGCGCCCGTCAGCACATCGCCTGAGCCGCCCGTGCCCAAGCTCGGCTCGGCGAACGGCGCGACCCATAGCCCCTCCACGCCCGCAATCACCGTGTATGCGCCCTTCAGTACGCACACCGCGCGATACCGCTCGCGCAGCAACTCCGCGCTGCTGTAGCGGTCGTGCTGCACTTGATGCGTCTCAATCTGCAGCAGGCGCGCCGCCTCGCCAGGGTGGGGCGTCAGCACGGTGTGCGTCGGCAGCGGGGTGTCCTTGCCCAGCCGCGCCAGCCAGTTCAGCCCGTCCGCGTCAATCACCAGTGGTCGCTCCAGCGCGCGCCACGCCTCCAGCAGCTCCAGCATCGCCTTGCCGACGGTTTCGTGCCCGCCCAAGCCAGGTCCGAGCGCAAGCACACTGAAGCGCGAAAGCCGCTCGGCGAGCCACTGCACGCCCTGCGGGGTGAGCGCGCCCGTGTCGTCGTCGGGCAGCGGCAGCGTCATCACTTCGGGGTAGAAGCCCGCCACCTGCGGCTGGATACGCGCGGGCGTCGCGACCGTCGCCAGCCCCGCGCCCACCCGCAACGCCGAAATCGCCGCCAGTGCAGGCGCGCCCACCATCCCGACGCTGCCCCCGACCACCAGCACATGCCCGCGATGCCCCTTGTGCGCATCCAGCGGCAGGCAGGGCAGCCGCGCGAGCGTCTCCTGCTCGGTCAGCAGGCGCGCTACACACGGCGTCGTCTCCAGTCGGCGCGGGGGAATGCCTATCGGCGCAATCGCCCACCGCCCGACGCAGTGCGCCCCGTCGTTCTGGAAGAAGCCCGCCTTCGGCAGCGCCATCGTCACCGTATAGGTCGCCCAAATCGCCGTGCCCAGCGCGACGCCCGTGTCGGCGTCCAGCCCCGACGGGATGTCCACCGCCACGACGGGGCGTCCCGACCGATTCACGGCGTCGATCGTTGCGCGCAGGGGCGGGCTGAGTTCGCCGCGTGCGCCGATGCCCAGCAGCGCGTCCACCAGCAGGTCTTCGTCGCGGAACAGCGCGGGGTCAGGCGCGTCGGGCAGCGGCAGCGCGGGGATGCCATACGCCTGCAGGATGCGCCACTGCGTCGCCGCGTCACCGCGAAACTCGTCGGGGCTATGCGCGAGCCACAGATGCACCTGCGCGCCCGCTTCGTGCAAGTACCGCGCGACGACCATCCCGTCCCCGCCGTTGTTGCCCTTGCCCGTCAGCACCGCCACACGCTTGCCCGCAATCGGCGCGAACCACTCGGCGATGCGCTGGAACACGCCGTAGCCCGCGCGCTCCATCAGCACCAGCGACGGGATGCCGTCTTCTTCGATGGCGGCGCGGTCTAACGCCCGCATCTGCTCCGTGTCGACAATCGGAATGCCGCGCATCATACGAGTTGGTCGATCTGCTGTGCCAGTGCGAAGTCCTTCTCGGTCAGCCCGCCTGCCGAGTGGGTGCTTAGGCGCAGCGTCACCTGTTTGTAGCGGATGTCGATGTCGGGGTGGTGGTCGGCGCGTTCCGCCAGCAGCGCGACCTGCACCACAAACCCCATCGCCTCGCGAAAGTTGCGGAAGGTGAAGGCGCGGGCGATTTCGATGCCCTCGCGCGTCCACTGCGGCACGCGCGCCAGATACCCTGCCAACTCCGCTTCGGGAATGCGTTCCATAGCGGTATTGAGGTTCGGCGGGGGACGCAAAACTCCTGTGGAGAAACACGGGGAAAGCGGCGTTCTCAGGCAGGCGATTTGTGGCTCGCGCCCTAAGCGCTCTCGTCATCGGAACGGATGTCCCCGCCAATCCCAAGTTCCCTCATCAGCACTTCCAACACGGCAAGGTTGTGCTGGGGGTACAAGGTTGCGATTGATAAGCATACCTTGAACGCCATCACGCGGGACCAACCGCACAGGGGGAGTAGGGCAAGGAAGGTCGCTGTGTCACCCCGTTGCGCTAAGACGCTCATAATTGCGGGCAATTTCTCCCCCCATCCCACAGGCAGTTCGTACACGACCAACTGCTTCGCCACCTCCCCAGCACCTATTTCTGCTGATGCGCGAGCAACTTGCCAGAGAGCATCGTACCGCGAGCCAGGGCTGCTGATTTGCCTTGCGACTTCCAGTGCCTGCGCAAGTGCTTTCTGCGCCTGCTCTGTCTGCCCCGCCTGCGCCAACGCCAACGCCACCGCAC
>NZ_JANSHO010000084.1:0-1161 GCF_047502635.1 Synechococcus sp. RC10B2 | reverse complement strand
GGTAGTTGACAGAACTTAACGGATGATTTAAGGTTAGGTTGTCAATCTTCGCGCTTCCTCAGGGAAGTTTGCCATCATGACCACTGTTATCCAACGTCGCTCAACCAGCAACGTGTGGGAGCAGTTTTGCGAGTGGGTCACCTCCACCGACAACCGCCTCTACATCGGTTGGTTCGGGGTGCTGATGATCCCCACCCTGCTGACTGCCACCACCTGCTTCATCATTGCCTTCATTGGTGCTCCCCCGGTGGACATCGACGGGATTCGCGAGCCAGTTTCGGGTTCGTTGCTGTATGGCAACAACATCATCACCGGCGCGGTGGTGCCTTCTTCGGCTGCGATTGGCCTGCACTTTTACCCGATTTGGGAAGCCGCTTCTTTGGACGAGTGGCTGTACAACGGCGGCCCCTACCAGCTGATTGTGCTGCACTTTTTGATTGGGGTGTTCTGCTACATGGGCCGGGAGTGGGAGCTGAGCTACCGCTTGGGGATGCGTCCCTGGATTGCGGTGGCTTACTCGGCGCCGGTGGCGGCGGCGACGGCCGTGTTTTTGATTTACCCGATTGGGCAAGGCTCGTTTTCGGACGGGATGCCGCTGGGGATTTCGGGGACGTTCAACTTCATGTTGGTGTTCCAAGCGGAGCACAACATTTTGATGCACCCGTTCCACCAGCTGGGCGTGGCCGGCGTGTTTGGGGGTGCGCTGTTTAGTGCGATGCACGGGTCGTTGGTGACCTCGAGCCTGATTCGGGAGACTTCGGAGGAGGAGTCGCAGAACTTGGGTTACAAGTTTGGGCAAGAGGAAGAGACCTACAACATCGTGGCGGCGCACGGGTATTTTGGCCGGTTGATTTTCCAATATGCGTCGTTCAACAACAGCCGGAGCCTGCACTTTTTCCTGGCGGCGTGGCCTGTGATTGGGATTTGGTTTACGGCGCTGGGGATCAGCATCATGGCGTTCAACCTGAACGGGTTCAACTTCAACCAGTCGATTGTGGACAGCAACGGTCGCGTGGTTGGGACGTGGGCGGATGTGCTCAACCGTGCCAACCTGGGGATGGAAGTGATGCACGAGCGGAATGCGCACAACTTCCCGCTGGACCTGGCGGCGGTGGAAGTGGCGCCGGCCATCCGCGGCTAATCCACTCCTGACCTAGTCGA
>NZ_JANSHO010000083.1:0-1168 GCF_047502635.1 Synechococcus sp. RC10B2 | reverse complement strand
CGGCGGTGGAAGTGGCGCCGGCCATCCGCGGCTAATCCACTCCTGACCTAGTCGACCAGTCCTTCTTGAATCCCCTGGCAGACGCTGGGGGGTTTTTCTGCTTTTCATAGAACGTAGCCCAGTTGCTCAAGGGAATCGGTGTCCCAAAGGATCTGCCCATCCAGAGCCATTCTCCCCTGCACCGGCATTCCAACTTGAGCCTCTAGGCGTGGGATCAAAGCTGCATCCAGCTCCTCCAAAGCTTGGGGATCCTCGGTTTCGGGCAGGGATCCGACCAGCACCCAGCCCAAGTTGCGGACCTTGGCTTGGCGCATCAGGGCGGCAAAGGCGGTTGCTTGGCTCAGGGCGGCCTCCCGTCGCAGCGTTAAGAGCAGGCTAAACCCCCAAGCATGGGCCAAATCGGCCCAGGTTTGGCCTGGCTCCAGGGGATCGGCGACACTGCCCGGCAGAACCAGGAGGGGATTGGTTGCCCGCTCGCCGATTTGTTGCCAGAGGGCCTTGAGCTGAGCTTCCGAAGGGTTGGGATCCACCCTGAGCTGGACTCAAGGTCTCTGGACCACCTCTTGCCAGGCGCTGGCCACTGCTGCGGCTCCGGGGATCCCCGGCCAGGTATCGGCCACCATCACCCTCATGAGTTCGGATCCCCCACCTCAGACTCCCAGAGAGTGAGAAACTCCAGCTGGACCTCGAAGCCAAACACCAAAGCCATATCCCGCAGCATCGAGAGGGATCCCAGTTTCTGCTGCTTGAACCACCGCATCAACACAAAGAGATTTCCAGCGCTTCTGGGTTGTAAACAATGCCCTCGCGAGGGTTGAATTGATGGGGCACCAACATGGCTGCGTAACGGGCCAGCTCTCCTTGGCGCCAGTTGAGGAAGTAGGGCATCCAGGGGCAGACCGTGTCCCAACGAATAAACCACAGGCGCACCTCCGGGATCTCCGACAGCTCGCGCGGATCGTCGGGGCTGCGCGGCCAATCGATGGCGCATTACACCTGCTGGGCAGCCCGGACAGGATCCGCCATCAACGTTTTCAACAGCTCATGGCCCGGGGTTAAATCCAGAGCTTGAATGGCTTTAGCAGGAAGGTAGAAGGTAATCGGCACGACGACACAGCTACAGCCTGTTAAGGGCTCAAGGGGTACAATAGCAGCACTTAGCAAACCA